>CAZHXQ010000175.1:1152-1507 GCA_964536465.1 uncultured Anaerolineaceae bacterium | reverse complement strand
ATTCACTCCATCCCAATTTTTGGATAGAAACTCAGCCAAAAGCCGACGATGGCATTTTTCTTCTGAAGGCTCGCTACACAACAGACAGCATATTTTCTCTTTGAGAACTTGCAGGCTGTTATCTTCTGCAATATTCCGTTCTTTCAAGAGGGTTAAATAGTTGTGTTCATACCTTAACCAATTCTTATCTGCTCGATATGCTGCTAATAATTCTTTTGTGGGAGCAAGCTGGGGCAGGTGGACATAATCGCAGCTAATTAATTCTTTCAGAAAATATCTCAGATCGTCTTTTTTTGAAAATCCTGAAAGCTGGCCGGTAGGTCGGAGACGAATATCAATCACACATTCAATCCCG
>CAZHXQ010000175.1:0-1123 GCA_964536465.1 uncultured Anaerolineaceae bacterium | reverse complement strand
TCCAAAAAATTGTTTGGCGGTCTTTTGAGTAAAACCTATCGTAAAAATCTCCATTTTAGATTTCCTATTGAAAAAGCTCCAGTTGCTCTGCCGGTGGGTCATCTGACACGTTAGGCAACGTTTGATCTTTGGCTGTGTTCCCATCGCCCCGGATATGAATGACATTTACCCCTTGCTCGACCAGGTATCGACCTATCAAATGGTGGCGATGACATTTTGCAGGGTCTTCTTCGCTGCACATCAGTGCCACTCGTTCTTTATCCCTTAACTCATAGACTAGTTGAATACCCTTTTTGAAAAATTCCTTGGTCATGACGGCAGCATAATCCACAAGGTTCAGGTAATCAGCTGACCCTTGTGGTACAGAATTGTTTTTATAGCAGTCAGGGTCTTCAGGGCGACCGCCCAGCAGATTGCCGGCATAATTGTATTCAATCCCCTGATCTCTAAGACTTACCTCCAGGTTTTCCCTATTAAACTGGGACGCATAGCGGCTGTAGGGAATCGATCGTACATCAATAACGATTTTGATTTCAAACTTTTCCAACAGATCAATGAACTTTCCTAAAAGAACATTGCTGTGACCTATCGTGTAAACGGTTTTATCATCCATAGTAATTTTCTGGTGGTGAAAAGTTGCTCATATCAATCCTTCAATTTTAAATTTCTCTTCCTGCAAAGCAGACCTCCGTTGATCTACTGGCTCCCTAACATCCAGGTCGGCATAATACCGTTGAAAAACCTGATCTTCACGCCATCTACTGCCGATAGGCGCTGCAATAAAAAAGCACTTCGCATTTTCGGCATGGACGGGGTCCAAATTGGACTTTTGACTTTACCTTTGGGGCTCTTGTAACTGTTCAACAGAAGGTGAGGTAAATTCACGCTCCCCACTCTTCTCAATGACTTCTCAAAAAGCACAGATTGTTGCTTTAACATGTCTCTGCCTTTCCAGCCTTTGCTGTCGGCATAGTAATTTTGAACTGGATTTAGTCAAGGATACCAGATTTTTATGAATAAATACTGATTTTCAATTAATAAACAGCACCTGATTGCAGGTGCTGTTTATGAGTGATTTGTGAGTGAATGGTTCAGGAGGGCAGGCTGTCTAATTTTTGACGGA
>CAZHXQ010000174.1:0-1522 GCA_964536465.1 uncultured Anaerolineaceae bacterium | reverse complement strand
GCCGTGCATGCTGCCGGAAAATTGGGCTTGCTGGCTGGCGGGGGTAACCACCTCGCCAAAGGTCCAGCAATCAGGATTGATTTCAAGGCAGGCGCGCTGAAAGTCGACCCAAAAGTCTCGGCCAGGTCCGATGGCGTAATCGAGCCGGTAGCCATCTATACCCAGAAGAAGCCATTTTTGGGCTGATTCGATTAAATGGGCGCGGGCAGGTGAGCCGAAGCGCAGGTTGAACTCCGGCATGGTCCTGACGTTGAAAAAGCTGGCATAGTTCTTTGGCCATTTCGTCCAGGTGAACCAACCAGCCTGCCCCTGGGCCCGGTCTGACAAGCCAGCCTGGAAAGCAGCGTGCTGGTCTGAGCTGTGATTGGCGACGAAATCAAGTAAGACCCTGATTCCTTTTTGGTGAGCCAGTTCTATCAACTCGACCAGGTCTGCTTCACTGCCAAAACGGGATTCAATTTTGGTGTAATCCTTAATGTCATAGCCGTGATGGGATGGGCTGGAAAAGATTGGAGTTAGCCAGATAGTATTGAAGCCGAGCCCATGGATATAATTGAGCTTCTCAATCACACCTCTCAGTGTGCCTCCGAAAGGCTTGACCAGGTCATCGGTTTGAAGCCAGTTGTATTCCAGACCAGGGTTGAATCGGTCGACGAAGACCTGGTAGACCCTGGCAGTTTTTGACCAAGCCGGGGCAATATTACCCGGGTTGAGCCAGCGCGCAAATTGAGTTGCGGTGTCTTCGGATTTCTTTTGGTTGTCAGCATAAACGTTAGAGCCGTCCGGCAAAGTGGCGCGGACGTAGTAACGCATCAGAGCACCTTTTTTTGACTGAACCAGAACCTGCCAGGTCTGGACCCAGCCCCAGGTGATGGTATCCCATTGCAGACCGGCTTTCTCAAACGCTACTTCCTGGCGGGTGGCCCAATCGTCAAGTGTATAAACTATATGGAGGGAGCAAACGGTCTGCCGGCTATGGCTGCTGGCTTCGAAGGTTAAGTTGGCAAGTTTGTCATTATAGGCAGTGTGAACACGGTCCCAGTGGTGGATGCCAAGAATGCGCAGACTGTGGTATTTCAATCTGTGAGAGTTATGTTTAAGAGATCCGAAGAGGGTATCGGGATATTTCACTTTTTTGCGGACAGTTGACATTTTGCTCCTCCTGATTAGAAGAATTTTACCTGAGTTAAAGACAAACGCCTGTTCCTGTTATATAATGCCTGCGATGAAGCGCACGGTTGATCGTTTGAGTAGCATTCCCGGAGAAGTCCTGCTGTTGACGGCCGCGATAATCTGGGGGTCTGGTTTTGTCGCTCAACGCAAGGCAATGGATGGCATGCAGCCGTTTGCTTTCATCGCACTGCGCTTTTTTTTGGGTTGCCTGGTGTTGTCGCCTGCTTTGATTGCGAAGGTCACATCCCGGAAACTTGAGTCTATTAATAGCCTGGATTTGAAGGTTTTCTTAAAAAGACAGGTGTTACCTGGTGTGATCATGGGATCGCTCATGTTTGCTGGCACAAGC
>CAZHXQ010000173.1:0-1555 GCA_964536465.1 uncultured Anaerolineaceae bacterium | reverse complement strand
GAATTGATGGGCGTGGAACTGATGGGCAAAACCCTGGGCATGATCGGTTTCGGCAACATTGGTCAACGGGTTGCTAAATATTCAGCCTGCCTGGGTATGGATGTGATCGTCTATAAGCGAACCTGGGATCCGGAATTCGTGCGCCAAAAAGGTTTCGAACAGGTTCATCTGGACGAACTGTTAGAACGTGCTGATTTCATCAGCCTCAATCTACCCCTCAACGCTGAATCCAAACATCTGCTCAACGACGAGGCTTTTGCCAAGATGAAGGAGGGCGTCTACATCGTCGATGCGTCCCGCGGTGGTGTCATCGATCACGCCGCACTGCTGCGCGCTCTCGAAGCAGGCAGGGTGGCCGGCGCGGCCCTGGACGTTTACGAAAAAGAACCGCCTCTGGAGTGGGGGTTGGTCAAAAATGCCAAAGTCATCGCGACGCCTCACATTGGCGGTCAGACCAAGGAAGCCCAACTGCGTGCAGCCGAAGACATCGCCTCTGAAGTTGTCAACGTATTGGAAGGCAACCCGCTGCGCTGGAAGATTTGCTAACTAACCACCTTATCTAACCACAAGCCGGATGGATTCACTCCATCCGGCTTAATTTTCGTATAAACCTGCAAAAGCCCGCCAGTTGCAAACTATGGTGGCGGTGTGGCAGTGGGGTAGATGATTTCCTGCCCGGGTGTGCCTACCGGTGTGGGGGTTGGAATCGGGGTCAGCCCTGAAGGGTCATGCACGTAGACATATTCGCCCAGTTCAGCCCAATTGAAAAGCCAGTGCGCGTCCCCGGGGAACATGTTGACACAGCCATGCGATTGCTTGAAGCCCAGCACAGCCGGCCAGTAAATCCCATGGATCGCCTGGGCATGGTTGTAATACATCGCCCAGGGCACCCCTTCGAAGTAAAAGAAGTCCGAGCGGTCACTTGCGTAAGAACCCTGCATTTGGTCCAATTCTCGCTTTTCATAGATGCGGTAAGTCCCCGGGTCAGAATAAAGCTCACCTGAACCGGTCGCGACCACGGCAGCGAACACCAGTTGGTTGTTTTCATAAGCCGACAAGGTTTGATTATGCAGGTCGATATTGATCCACCTGTCTCCCTCCACCCCAGGAGGTGTGCTGGTATCAACCACGACTCGTCTTGCTTTTAGTGAGGGCATCCATTCTGTTGGCGAGATCTGGTACCACTCATAGCCCTCAGCCTCCACCATGTTATAGATGGGGAAGGCTTCATACTTGTTATAGGTTTTTCCGGATGCGCCCGATGCAAAACTGGCTCCGTTGTAAGAGCCGGTGCCATCAATGGTCCAGCCGAAATTGCTTTCAGGCGAATCGAAAAACTCCAAACCCTGCCAGGAGGGGACTGAGTAAAGCGGCTCTGCCTCGATCCACCCACCGCCTAAAAGGCGAACGTAGGTGCGTCCACCCGAGTTGGCTTGTTCCACAAATGCGACATATCGACGCAGACCGCCCGGATAAGAACGTATGACCGTGCCGCCGCCAAGGGCATCGTCCAGACTGGCGTAGACTTTCGTCTGTCCGTCATTGATGCTGGCAA
>CAZHXQ010000172.1:0-1572 GCA_964536465.1 uncultured Anaerolineaceae bacterium | reverse complement strand
CAGGAAAATAAAGCAGCGTTTCGTTTCCTACAGTTGTACAGTAAGTGCTGGCATATCTGCCAATCCATCCGAGATTTTGGTTCTGCGGACACTGTGTGTTAAACATCCATCTTTCAGTGCGGGGACCTAAATGGGCTTCTAAGAACATGGTTTCAAGTACGTACGCAAGGTTGATCTCGCCACCGATTCCATTCTCAATCCTAGTGATATGCATGCTGTCACCATAGGTGAAGGATGTAGCGGGCATTGTCTTTGAGGTGCCATCTGCAGCATATCCACTTTCCTGAACCTTAGCGAGAGTGAGTGTCCTGGCATCGGAGCCCTGCCAAATAAACAGAGGCAAGATAGTATTCGTATAAGAGAAGCGCCAATCTTTTACCTTTACCCCATGTGAAAAGAATGCGATTGCATCTAACTTAGTATTTGAAAATAAGACTTTTGAATCTGTTGTATTCCATGAATCTCTGAAGTCCGACCGTTGGCTTGTGACAAAGGATATGGAATAAAAACCCGAGTAATCGATCCGGCTTGGTACGATGCTCCTGTCTACATTGCATGAACCTGGATTTGGCTTTGTATAGAAATAGTTAATTTCGTTATTGTTTCGATCTTTGGATTTACTCAGAGCCCACTGCCAGGTTAAAGATGTGCCGCATGGGCTAAGCTTAGTAACTGTGTTAGCTCTCTCGGATGCATTCAAACCGAAGAAGTAGGTTGTTCCATCAGGCGTTTTCACAGTCCATTGGTCAGTACTGAGATTCCGTTGAACAAAGACAGATTCGGTATATTGAAGTCTGTAGTTCATTACAGTTTCACTTACTTTTAGAACCGGGAGAAGTCGACCTCCAAGTCCATTTAAGGATAAGAAATAAGTATCGTCAAATGGATCTGAGTCCGTACCATGCATGTCTCTGGTGATACTCCCGAGATCCAGCTACCAACCCATGCCAACCCAACTTGCTTGGTTGAACAGAGTTCCTTCATCTATGACCTGACTGTTGTATCGCAAAGAAATTATGGGTTGAATTCCAGCTGTACCTGCGATAGTAGGGAAGTCCATCTTATAAGTCGCTGCGCCTGTGAACTCTGCGATACTAAAAGAATCCTGGAATGGAGGAAGGTAGGATTGCCAATTGGCAGGCTTGTAATCGAAAACGGTAAGATGATTCGTATGGACGGTGAGTGTCTTTGCGGCTGTATCAACCTCAGTAAGCATCGGAAACCAATCCCCGGCATTTTCCTCGAAGTAAAAAACTTGGAGATCGTTTTCCTGTTCAGGAGTGATATCTTCGGTAGAGTAAGGGAAAGTAAGTGTGATAGGGTTCTGGAAATTGTAAACATTGGTTGCTGTATTCTTATCAACCGCGACAACCTCAAATGCATGCTTGCTTAAAACATAGGTTGGCTGTTGATGGGGGCTAATCTGGTTGCTCGCGAAGATCATGTTTTGTTTTACCTCATCATCAGCCGAAGTTATTTTCGCAAGGTTCCCAAGCATTACGACTTGATTCGGAGGAAAAAACACTTGCGAGGGATTCATTTGAAATAATTGGCAGATTAACAAAGGTTGCA
>CAZHXQ010000171.1:0-1577 GCA_964536465.1 uncultured Anaerolineaceae bacterium | reverse complement strand
TACTGCTGCAAGAAAGTGAACTCACTTTTGAGAGCAGAGCGTATCCATTTGATCCTCAAAGTCAACCTGCCGGTGTCGTTTTTACGCCTGAAAACGCGCGTGATGGGCGACTACCGTTTTTGCTTATGCAAGAACAAGAAGCGCAACTAGAGCGAGCCTTCCAGATCCAGACAGCCGGGCTGATGGGCCGTATGCGTCATATTAAATCTGAAAAACTGGTCTTGGGTCTCAGTGGAGGTGCCGATTCTTCCATGGCATTTTTAGTTTGTTGCCATGTTTTGGATAAAATGGGTCTTCCGCGCCAGAATCTTTTAGTGATCTCAATGCCTGGACCTGGAAGTTCTGATAACTCAAAAAGAAATACTGCTGACTTAACCAAACTGGCGGGAATTAATCCCCGAGTTATTTCAATCGTTGCCGCCGTACAGGAACATCTTGCAAACATCGGTCATGATGGGCAGACCACTGATGTGACTTATGAAAATGCGCAGGCGCGAGAACGAATCCAGATACTGATGGATTTGGCAAACATGGAAGGAGGGCTTGTTGTAGGTACCGGCGATATGTCTGAAAACGCACTTGGATGGTCCACCTATAACGGCGACCAAATGAGTATGTACAACGTCAATGCCGGATTGCCGAAAACGATTCTGTGGCGTCTGTTGGTTTGGGCGGCAGATATGTTGTTTGGTACTGACGGCAGGCTGGTCGCCCAGACAATCGTAGATGCCCCCGTTTCCCCCGAGTTGAAGCCGCTCGGTCCGGACGGCCGCATCATCCAATTGACTGAAAATGTATTGGGACCATATTTGCTGCACGACTTCTTTATCTGGCATGCTCTTCAAGAGAGAAAATCACCATCCTTAATATTCCAGGAAGCTTGTCAGACTTTTGAGCGTGAATATGAGCCCGCTTTTATTCTGCAAGTGTTGCGAACTTTCTACCAACGCTTTTTCCGGCATCAATTCAAGCGTACAGCTGCACCAGATGGCCCGCGGCTCTTCAGTCTGGGAATTTCTGCTCCTTCCGGATGGCGTATGCCGGCCGATGCCAGTCCCGCTTTATGGCTGGAACAACTTGATCAAATCGAAAATGTCCTGAAAACAGGTGAAGGCAATCAATGAAAAATGAATTAAAACTGATTTTTGGAACCTCTGCGGACCCACTCCACCAGGGACATGTGGAGTTGGTCATTGACGCGGTCAAAGCCCTGACTGCACGCGGATTGAAGGTGGCGGAAGTCATCCTGATGCCGGTTTTCCGTCATCACAACATCCGGGAAGGAGTCAAGCGCTCGCTGACCCTCACCTTCGAACATCGCTACACAATCTGTCAGCTGGCAGCGGACAAAATACGTCAGGCTTTGGGTGATATAGTGGAAAAAGTAAGCGTAAGCGATCTGGAACGAGAGCTGGTCTGGCAAAGCAATCGACCCAACTTTACTGCCGAAACCATTGAAGCCATGCGGAAGCGGACTGACCCAAACATTGAGCTGGCTTTCCTGATTGGAGCAGACAGTTTTACCGGTGAGAGTCCAGGCTTTGTTCAATGGCACCGCTGGGAAGAATTGATTAAAG
>CAZHXQ010000170.1:0-1598 GCA_964536465.1 uncultured Anaerolineaceae bacterium | reverse complement strand
TCCGTCAAAAATTAGACAGCCTGCCCTCCTGAACCATTCACTCACAAATCACTCACAAACAGCACCTGATTGCAGGTGCTGTTTGGATTAATATCAACTCAACTTCACCAAACGACACCATGTTTGAGCGAAATTCACTAAAATTCTTCCTCTCCAGTAAAGAACTTATACTGCCGATGCGTTATAATTTCTTGTCCTTTGGTAAGGAAGGGATTTTTCTCTTTAATTTTTTTCGGATCTAATGGTCATCATATTCCATTAATAGATAACTCAGAATATCTAAGCTTAGAATCAAACTCTTCCTGTTGACTCCATATTTTTTCTTTCTCAATTTTTATAGACCCAATGCCTCACCAAAATAATCAGTATCCAATTGTTTTAATTCATAGTTTATTCTGGTTGAAACACCGATACCATAATCAATCATAAGGTTCGCTAGCCGGTTGCCATCAATCAGGACGACACGGGAGTGAACCTTTGATACGAAATTTGTGGCTTCTTGGGTAAACCCCGCTGTAGTCAAAAAGACACCCTTATTCGCTTTTGCTCCTTGAAGAGCACCGATGAAATCACGTATAAAGTGAACACCAATCTTGGCATCCTTTTGATATCTCTTTGCTTGGATATAGATTGAATCCAAACCTAATTTGTCCTCATCGATAATTCCATCGATACCATCATCGCCACTTTTTCCGACCGCCCGAGCTGCGTTTTCTTGAGTTCCGCCATACCCCATTGAAACTAACAACTCCACCACTAGCCTTTCAAAAAAAGCGGGTGAACATTTCAGGACATAATCAAGCAAATCATCAGCAAGGCCGGCACGAATCTCTTGATATGCGACTTCGATGGATTCTTCAGGGGGGAGCTGGTCAACGAGGTCACCAACTCCTTCTTTGCTTTTGATTTTGCTTTCATTGCCATGATTAATTTTTCGGAATTCCTGGAACTCGGGAAATCGCATCAGAAACTTCATGTCAATCACTTTAGGGGTTTCTTTTAGAACATCAATTCCCCGTTGAGTTATTTGAAAATGTCCTCTTTGAGGATAATCAATCAATCCCGCTTTTTTAAGATGAGTCTTAGCCCAACCCACCCTATTGGCGAATCTCTGTTGACCACTGGGAAGTAGTGTATCTATCTCCTTATCAGTAAGTTTGAATTCCTTAGCCAATGCACCTACTGCTTCTGCAAAATTGTGAACTTTTTCATCACTGGATAATTCTAAAAAGGGGAACATGATCGTTTGAAAGTCAGGAATTGCCATTTTTTTCTCCTTCGAGCATTTGAAAATCTATAGCTACTTTACCTTTCCCATCGACAGGAAGAGGATTGGTTTTCAGGATGGTGATGATTTGTAAATAGACTGATATGGATTCTCCCTTGAGAATTTGTTGTGTTCATTATAACGGTTAGTTGGTTTTGATCGCGGGGGAATTATCTTAATCTCCATGGGTCAACCCTGACTCTTTAGCTTCTACCAGTATTGGCTACGCGCATTAATTCTGATTCTTCATTATCTATCGAAATTTTCGAGGGTTAAATTAGCGGCGCTTCAGCGCAAAATCCTTTGAACAGTCCTCCAGGTTGATTGTCTC
>CAZHXQ010000169.1:0-1613 GCA_964536465.1 uncultured Anaerolineaceae bacterium | reverse complement strand
ATGCCGATGCTGAACGAATTATTGATGGCGGCGTATGGTTTTGAGGAAAATTGAGGATAATGATGTGGGATACAAAACGAGGGCTCACAATTTTGATAGCAACCTATAACGCCTCGGGGATGATTGAGGAGACCCTGAGAAGGCTTGCAGTAATGGAAAAGGTGCCGGGCTTGCCTTGGGAAGTTCTGCTGGTCGACAATAATTCAGTCGATGACACTGTAGAAAAAGCAAGGAAAGCATGGAAAGAACCTGTCGAACTCAGAATTTTGCATGAAGCACAACAAGGTGCTGGTTATGCTGCCTTTAGAGGGATGAAAGAAGCCGGATATGATTATATTGGGTTCGTTGATCAGGATAACTGGGTGCGGCATGATTGGATGATAAAGACGGTTAGTCATCTGGATGTAGCCGAAAATGCAGCGATTATCTGCGCCAAAGGTAGCCCAGTATTTGAGACCAAAGCACCGCCATGGTTTACCCGCTATCAGCAGAATTTTGCTGTCGGTCCCCAGAGCGATTCGAACGGCGCTGCAAAAAACCTGCACAGCTATTTTTATAACGCAGCAAGTATTATGCGAAAGGCCGCATTCGATAATCTACTGCGTGTTGGCTTTATTCCATTGATGAAAAGCCGGGCTACCAACCAGCTGCTGGCAGGCGATGACACAGAGATTCAGATTTTGTTCAAACTGCAAGGCTGGGAAGTACATTACCAGGATGACATTTGCTTCGACCATTTTATGCCCAGGCAGCGCTTGACATTCGATTATTTCCGCAAGATGAGAATGGGAATGGGTGCCAGTTCAGTTTATCTTGGCATCTACCGGGCTGCATTAACAGCTCATGTTGAAGGGGGACAGAGGTCGGAAATGACATGGAAAAAAGCGCTGGGTAATTCTTTCACCAGAACCTTTCGCGATCCTCTTGCTATTGCAGCAAGTTTCCTGCCTAAGTATGCATCTAATCACAGGGTGGCAAGTTATTGGGCAAATTTGGGGGAGTTTCAAGAACGTTATCGCCTCAAAGGAAAGCTCGATGAAGTCCGCTATGAGTTGGACAACTGGCTGGTTTCCTGGATGGGCGATGTAAGGAAAAAATTATCTACTTCTTCTGGAAAAGAAGCGTTTTAGTTTTTTCTGGCGAATGTAGTCATCCGCACACAAATCACATTATAAAATTGCGGGGGACGAACGGACTCAACCACGACCCTTCGATGACCATCATGATCTTTTTCAAGATTGCACTTTGCGGTGTCTCGGCGTGTTATTTTTTCGTACATCATTTTCATGACAAACGGTATTCCATGGTCGGTTTCGCGATTTTTTATGCACTGTCCGGATTCATGGCAGCCTATAACTGGAACATTATGTGGCTGGATCCCGTTTTCCTGGCGCCGCTGATCGTTTCCGGCCTGGAGGAGTTCATGGTCGAGACCGTCGGGGAAGAGGGAAGGTGGTTGTTTCCCCTGGCGGCCACCATTTTTCTCTACATCTTTTTAGGCAACCTGATCGGCATCATTCCCGGTTTTCTGCCACCGACCGCCAATCTGAACACTACGGCCTCCTGTGCCCTGGTGGTAGTGATTTTCACGCATATCATCGGTGTCAAATACC
>CAZHXQ010000168.1:0-1620 GCA_964536465.1 uncultured Anaerolineaceae bacterium | reverse complement strand
ATACCAGCCCGACATTTCTCGGCGTTGACGGAATCTGGGACGGCACCAATGTACCTGGAGGCGAAACAGCCAAAGGCGAAGGCGTTTTGGTTGGTATCCTGGACACAGGCATCAACATGGATCACCCTTCTTTTGCCGAAACCGGTCCTGTTGACGAATACGTTCATACTAACCCCTTTGGTCCAGGCGTTTACAAGGGTCTGTGCGAATCCGACCCGACCAACTATGTCTGCAATGACAAATTGATAGGTGTTTACGCTTATGTCGACGAACCGATTGCCGGTGAAGATTCACAGGATCATGGCTCGCACACTGCATCCACTACTGCCGGAAACATGGTTGAATTCGATTTTTCTGGCACGATGGTCACCATATCGGGTATGGCACCTCATGCCAATATCATTGCCTTCGACGTTTGTCATGATGACGGCTGTCCCAATGCTGCAACTGTATCAGCTGTGGGGCAAGCCATCGTTGATGGTGTTGATGTACTCAACTACTCTATTGGTCCTAATGCTGGACCTGGCCAGGTGCCGTATGCGAGTGCCACCGAAATGGCGTTCCTTGAAGCTGTGGATGCGGGTATTATCACCGCAACCTCCGCGGGTAATGCCGGTCCTGGTGTTTCCACGACTTACAAGGCCGCTCCCTGGACATTGTTGGTCGGCAACACAAACCACGGTCGAATCTTTGGCAACCCCATCACAGTTAACCCTGGTGATCCTACTGAGATTAGTGCGGTAGGTTTGCCCGGTGTCGGTCCTGCTTTGGCTGCAGACCTCATCGACGTCCCCTTGAAGTGGGGCGGTTTGGATGATCCCGCTTATGATTTAGCTTGTGGGACTTTTCCGGCTGATTACTTTGCTGGCAGCGTCGCCTTGGTGACCCGTGGCACTTGTAGCTTCGCCGATAAGGTTGACAATGCAGCGGATGCCGGCGCGCTGGCAGTTATCGCGCGCAATAACGCCCCTGGAGCTCCAATCGTTATGGGCGGCACCGAAACGACAACCATCCCCGCTGTGATGGTCTCTAAACAGGATGGTGATGCGATAGTTGCATTGGCAGCCGCAGGTATGACCGTAACCATGGAAGCCGATTACGGCTCCCAGAATGAACCCGCCTGGGGCGATGTGTTGAACCAGAGTAGTTCCCGCGGCCCATTCACGCTTGCCGATGTGCTTGTTCCTGAAATTGTTGCACCTGGCACCAACGTGCTGGCTGCCTACGACTCCCAAGGACCCGAGGTTGAGTATGGTCTGATGTCTGGCACCTCAATGTCTGGCCCGCATGCGGCCGGTTCGCTGGCACTCTTGAGCGAACTGTTCCCCAGTTGGTCACCCGCCGCGAAGAAATCCGCGCTGATGATGACCGCGCTAGCTGGAACGACTAAAGATCACGACTTTGCCACCGTGGATGCATTTGACTACGGCAATGGCCGACTGGATATGACCAAAGCCGCCCTGACCGGTCTGGTCATGGACGAAACATACGAAGGCTTCCTGGCCGGAGATCCTGCCGATGGCGGTGACATCAAGACCATCAATATTCCCTCTTACCAAAACACCTATTGTGTTGGTGTTTGCAGTTTTGAGCGCACTTTTACAAGTGTGGCCGATGATG
>CAZHXQ010000167.1:0-1656 GCA_964536465.1 uncultured Anaerolineaceae bacterium | reverse complement strand
CGGCTGGACTCATACCCGGCTTTGCGGGCACACGAGGCCCAGCCGTACGGAGGGGTTCATCTCCCTCCGCCCTACAAATGAGGCACGCACGGCAGGTCACACTCCGCTTCGCTTTGGGGATAGTTAAGACTAGCGCGAACGGGGGCAGGGTCAGCCCACGCTGTTTTTGGTTTGGTATGCTACGCAAGACCGGCGCGATCGAGTAGGCCCACCCCCCCGTTCGCTTTGCTCTCGGACCCCCTCTTAAGAGGGGGTTTTCTATATCCCTCCCTCTACGGAGGGTTCCATCTCCCTCCATCCAGAAAAGCAATCAATTATCATAGCGGCTGGACTCATACCCGGCTTTGCGGGCACACGAGACCCAGCCGTACGGAGGGGGTTCACTCCCTCTACCAGCATCGGAATTGATTAGCAAAGCGGCTGGACTCATACCCGGCTTTGCGGACACCCGAGGCCCATCCGTACGGAGGGGGTTTATCTCCCTCCGCCAAACAGGTGAGACGGGCACGGTCAGGCCGGCACAACCTTTGGTTTGGGGTGCTACGCAAAACAGGCGCGAAAGGTGACCTTGCCTATTGATCAGAAAACCTTATTCCGCGATTGCCCACAGATGGGGCTTGTTTCCTTTCGTCATTTAAACCTACTGAAAAGCGAGTTACTTCGAAGCATTTCTTTGATTAAAGACTTGATCCCCTGCTGGGGGTTAGTGAAATAATGCGCATAGGCAATATAGGTTAGAGAGGTTGTTGTAGCATTGGGATGTTAGGTTTCAACCATTAGGATTGCAGCGACACTAGTTGAGATAAGAATGCGCGTAGGCATCATTGATTAGAGTTTATCGCCCCAGCAGGTCTGAGGAGCCTAGGTTTTGTATAACGGATGATGCCGGGACCGATGAACCGATAATGCGCGTAGCCATTCTAAGTCGAATATAGGTTGTCGAAAAAACTACCCAATCAGCATTTTGTCTCTACTCAAAACAGGCGCGATCACTTGTCGGATGAACGAAATAATTTATGTAGATTGGACATATTACCGGGCCAACCGTGTAATGAGGGTTTTTTTCCCTCACTCCGCCGGTTGGAGAGTGGATTATGGTGCGATACAGTTGTGAAGTGAGTACTAAGCTGGTCCATAAGAGTTTCCCCGCACTGTCAGCGCACACAGCCAACGGCTTAAGGTGTTTTTCTCCACCAGGAATTGCTTTAATGATCAAAACGGCTGGACTCATACCCGGCTTTGCGGGCACACGAGCCCGTACGGAGGGGGTTTATCTCCCTCTGAGAGCAATTGAATTAATGGTCAAAGCGGCTAGACCAATACCCCGCTACGCGGGCACACGAGGCCCAGCCGTACGGAGGGGGTTTATCTCCCTCCGCCCTACAAATGAGGCGCGCACGACAGGTCACACTCCGCCTTGCTTCGCGGATAAGCAAGACGTGCGCGAACGGGCCAGCCGAACCGAGAAGGTTTATCTCCCTCCGCCAGAAAATAAATTAAGGGTCGAAGCGGCTGGGCCAATACCCTGCTACGCGGGCACACGAGGCCCAGCCGTACGGAACTTGCTTGTCTCCTTCCGCTAGCAACGCAATTGATTATCAAAGCGGCTGGGCCAATACCCTGCTACGCGGGCACACGAGGCCCAGCCGTACGGAG
>CAZHXQ010000166.1:0-1679 GCA_964536465.1 uncultured Anaerolineaceae bacterium | reverse complement strand
ATCTCCGACGGCTGACCTCGATGCCAATAAGACCTGCCAGGACGTCGATACGCAACTGCCATTCTATCGAATCCAAATCGTGAATCATGGTCCAGGGTCATCCCGACAAGTTGAGCTTACAGATACACTCCCGGCTGGCGCAAATTATGACACCAGTCGCACATGGGTTTCATCTTTGACAACAAGTTCTGGCACCAACCCACAAGGGCAGTGCACCGTAGTAGGAAAAACCGTTGCCTGCCGGCTGCTCACCCCGCTTCCAGATTGGACCACAGATCCCGCCGCGGTTTGGACGGTTGATATCCCGGTAACATGGTATCAAGACCTCTCAAAGATGAATACTGTCACAGTAACCGCTGCCACTTACGATCCTAATCTGGCGAATAACACTGCCACCGCTGTATGTAACCCCACCAGCGCGAATTTTGTATCCTTCGACGCACAGAGCACCACTGGCGGAATTTTGGTCGGTTGGGAGACTGCGGATGAGGTTGATAGTCTGGGCTTCAATATCTACAGGGCTACCGAACCTGATGGAGAAATGGTCAAGGTTAATCCTGCCATGATCCTGAGCAAAGCCATGGGCAGTACTTCAGGGGCAGTTTATGAATTCCTTGATGAAAACGTGGAGACCGGTATAACCTACTACTACTGGCTTGAAGATGTGGACTTTGCCCTGACAAAGACGCTTCATGGCCCGATTAGCGTAGAATAATGGCGCGCATTATCAAGGGAGAAAATTAACTAACGATGAATTGAATTGCGGGTGTGTGTTAAGGTTGAGATGACCTTATCCACTTCAAACCCGCAATTCAATGGCATTAATGGCATCTAAAAGTTTGAAGAAAAATGCTTGAACCGATCAGGAGGTCTTTTGAACGCCGAAGAAAAAGTGATTCGTAATTCCAACTTCATCTTTCGCAAAATTGTCGATGAGATGGTGTTGATTCCCTATAAACAAGATGTGGCCGATTTGAATGCCATCTTCACCCTCAACGACCTGGGTGCTTTTATCTGGGAAAAACTTGAACAGCCAAGCACGCGCGCGGAACTCGAACAAGTCATCTATACTGAATATGACGTGGACCTCAGCACGATAAAACAGGACCTTGAGGTGTTTTTAGATGAGATGGCTGAAATTGGCGCTATCAGTAAGGTCTAACTATGGCTTTTGACAACTGTCAGACCATCGATCTGGAAGCCTGGGGGCAGATATTGTCAACCTCGTTAAAAGGCGCACGCTTTCCCGTCAGCGCTACCTTTGAGATGACACCTCGGTGCAACATGAACTGTGTGCACTGCTACATCAATGAGGCGCCTAATGACAAGGCAGCCAAACAGCGGGAATTGTCCACAGCCCAGATCAAGTACCTGGTTGACCAAATGGTCGACGCGGGCGTTTTGTTCCTGACCCTGACGGGTGGCGAGCCACTTTTGCGGCACGACTTTGTGGAGATTTATACCTACGCCCGCAGGAAAGGGCTGCTGGTGGTTTTGTTCACCAATGCCACCATGATGACCGATGAAATCGCGGATTTGCTCAGAGATGTCCCGCCTTTCAACGTTGAAATCTCGTTGTATGGCGCAACGCAACAAGTTTATGAATCAGTTACACGCGTTCCCGGTTCTTATGCGAATTGCTTGAGGGGGATCGAACTTATACGGCAGCGGGGTATACC
>CAZHXQ010000165.1:0-1725 GCA_964536465.1 uncultured Anaerolineaceae bacterium | reverse complement strand
CTTTACGAAATGGCTCTCAGCGCTCGCACTCTGGGTTCTGTTGCGAATGTTGCTGCCGCAGCGCAAATGGCTGACCTACGCGGTGGCCGCGATCTTCCTGGTGTATCCTGGTTTTAAATTCCATTATTTTTCAGTGATGAAAAGTCAGGGCTACGCTCTCTTCACAATATACATTTTGTCCCACATTTTTATGGTTCTTGCTGTACGCAAGCCAAAAAGACGAATTCAATTTTTCGCAGCGGCGATTATTTGTCAGATTATTGGGATCGCTCCCCAGGAATATTACTATGGGTTCGAATTGGTCAGACCTATAGTGATTTATCTGAGTCTCCCGGAGGAAGATCAAGGATTCAAATCAAGTTTATCGCGCGCTTTTAAATTCTGGCTTCCCAACCTGGCTGTCATGGCAGGGTTTACTTTTTTTAGAATCTCGCAAAGCAACCTTTACTCTTACCAAATCAGTTTTTTACAGCAATTTAGAGTCAACCCATTACAGTCTATAATCACCTTCGGCAATAACCTGGCAAGCGGATTGTTGAGCAGTTGCCTCCAGGTCTGGACAGAACTGATAGAACACCTCTATCAGGCTGAAGCTGCTGTCGAATTGCCCACACGGTTGGGTTTAGTCGTGCTGGCAGGTCTGGTGTCCTGGTATTTTTTGTATCGGGCTGAGCAGAAGGAGACGGGTACTACACACTGGCGACAGTCTGCCGCCCTGGTTGGCCTAGGTTTGATCGTGGCATTGGCTGCTATGATTCCATTTTTGGGCGGCGGGTTTACAGTTGGGCTGGATTGGCACAATAACCGCTTTCTTTCGCCAGTTTCGATCGGAGCAAGCCTGTTTTTGGTTGCCTTGATCGAACTTATTATCCCTAAAAAGAAACAACTCAAACTGGCGTTGTTGGCGCTGATTATTGGCTTGTCAGTACAGGCCAACTACGTCAATGGGATTGCCTTCATTGATGCCTGGAATCAGCAGGCGGATTTCTTTGCGCAGCTGACCTGGCGTGCGCCTCAAATTGAAACGGGCACAGTCGTGATCACGCCCGACGTGCCCTTTGGACAATATTTCTCGGGTCCGTCATTAACGGCGCCGCTAAACTTAATTTACGCGCCTGACCTGCATGAGAATCCGGTCCCATATCAATTAATGCTGAGTGGAACACCCCAAATGGAGAGTATGCCTGACCTTATTCAAGGTCAGAGGATCGACCTCAATATGCGGGTATCCAGGTTTGTCGGCAACACATCCGACATGATCGTTGTATTCCAGCCACGGCAAGGTTGCCTGCAGGTTCTTTCGTCCACGACCCCCCCCAAATCCTTTGAATCTGACCGTTACGCAGCCATGTGGGAAGAATTGATCGCGCTTTCAAATTTGGACCTCATCAATATAAAAGCCCCGAGTGCTATACTTCCGGAGGAATTCTTTGGAAAGATATCAACGGACAACTGGTGTTATCATTTCCAGCGTGCAGCCTTGGCGGAGCAGCAGGAAGCATGGAGGTCGGTGGTTGCGGAGTACAATCAGGCTGAGCAAGCTGGATTTTCGGCAAAGAGTACCAGGGAATGGCTTCCACTTATCAGAGCCCTGATTCACCTGGGTGAAACCAACAGCGCCCTGGAGGTCAGCTCGAGAATATTGCTTGAAGACGAGTTCGCCAGGCAGGGGTTGTGTTCAGCCTGGCAGACTTATTACCAACCCGAATCCGCGTCAGGGCTGGA
>CAZHXQ010000164.1:0-1767 GCA_964536465.1 uncultured Anaerolineaceae bacterium | reverse complement strand
CGCTGACGTTCGTGGCAGTTATTCGTGGATACTGAATATCAATTCCCGAATAATCGACTGCCACGATTGGAATCTCATGCTTAGAACGGAGATAATTTTCTTTATGATCCCGGGGCAGAACGATAATAATCCCATCCACAAGGTCATTTGTCATCGCTCTCATGTAAGTTTTCTCATTGTATTCTGATAAGCCCGTAGTGTAGAGAACAAGTTCATACTGCGTGTCTGAGATTCCTTCGGCCACTCCACGTATAATTTCCAAACTAAAGTAGGTTGAAAGTGAGGGCACAATTAAGCCAATTAAGTTACGTTTTCCAGTCGATAAACTTTTGGCAGTATATGAAGGCAAGTAATTGAACTCGTTAATTATTGTCAAAATCTTTTTACGCGTCTCCTCATCCACATCAGGACGGTTGTTCAATACACGCGATACAGTTGTCTTCGAGACACCAGCTTTGCGGGCAATATCCGAAATTGTCAATCTCATTAGCTTATCCCATTTCTATCATGATAGGTAAATTTGGATTCGTTAACCGATTTGCTGGTCGCATACGTTAGCATTTTGGTAGCAAGACCGATTAAAACCACAACGATAACCTCCCCAAACTTCATGACTCACTACGATACATATTATATTTCGAACTCTCACTAAAAATATACCAGTTCCCGTTACTTAATATGGTTTTTTAATAACGTCTTTTCAAGTGCGGAAACAACGCTGAACACATCTACCAAGAGGCAAAGTAAGTTTATTGATTATTAATCTGGGTTGTTAATGTGCTGTTCTGAACGCTTTGCTCTCGGAGATCTCAACATTCAGTCAATATCTACTTGCTCTATCTTTTCAGCGATAACTTTGTTCCAACCATTTGGTCTGCAATCATCCAGCAGCTAAAAACCGACTGGATGATTGCAGATATTGGTTCTAAAATTTATTTGTCGTACTCCGCTTTAATTTGTTTCAATACGGCGTCCAAATCAGCTTGAATTTCTTCCAGTACTTCACGGGCAGGACGTTCGTTATTCGAGATCTGACTCGTCTTGGCGCCAATGGTCGAGTCCAATTGGTCGAACCGTACCATCAAGTGGTTGGGGCTTTCGATACCGTGCTTAAGACTACCAAGGTAGACTTCCATCACTTCCTCGGCTGTCATCGTCGAGAAAGTTTCCGCCCACACGTTCAATAGGCTGTTGCGCACAGGAGGCGCACCGGTCAATTCCATCCATTCCCGTTGAATTTCTTCAGAGGCAAGGAATTTGATGAACTCCCAGGCTTCGTCGGGATGGTTACTGTTTTTAGACATCATCCAGGGGTCAGTGAATACCAATCCTTTGCGACCTTCCGCGCCGTAAGGCAGGGCTGCGACGCCCCAGTTGAACTGCTCGTCCAGGTCACCAAATTGCCACCATCCCCACGCGCCGGTGATGTATAAACCGATCTTTGAATTTTTGAAACCACTGGTTCCACCAAAAGCTTCTGCCTCTGCTGGTTGTGGCATATAGTGATATTTCCAAACCATATCCTGGCGCAATTGCCAGCCATTTACAACCGCCTCTGAAGTCATCAATGCTGCGTCTGCAAAACCGGTCTCAAAAGCTTCTTCAGGATAATATCCGCCACCGTACAGCCAGGCCAAACCATCGGAAGGCCAGAAGCCCAAATGACAACCAAAGGTCCCGAGATCTGTATCTTCGATGTTTTGTGTCAACTCACCACATTTTTCAAGGTAAGCATCCACTGTCCATGAGGTGTCATCCCAATCAGTC
>CAZHXQ010000163.1:0-1773 GCA_964536465.1 uncultured Anaerolineaceae bacterium | reverse complement strand
AGAAAATGCAGGACGTGATGATGTGGATTTAAAAGAGTATTTCTTTGATTTTGAAACTGGACCTCAAGAGTTCACCTTTGGAGGCACGAATTCTTCCTGGGCATGGGGCGAATTCACAAGCGGCCCTGGTGAGGCGATGAGCGGAACAAAGGGTATTGCCACCAATCCGGCAGGTCAATACAACAATAGTGAACAAAGCTGGGCGATGAGCCCGGTTCTCGACCTTTCTGGCGTTGGTGTGACCGAAACCGTCTTGCTGGAATGGTGGAACTGGATCTTTACTGAAAGTGCCACCTCCACCTGGGATGTGGCAAGTTTGGAATTCACCAAAAATGGTGGCACCACCTGGACTACCGTATGGGGTCCATTCCCCCGCCAGGATACACAATACAAAAAAGAGCTCATCGAGATCGACCCAAGTTACTTTGTGGCTGATTTCCAATTCCGATTCTGGTTCAAAACAGATTCCTCCGGTCTACAGGACGGTTGGTATATTGATAACATCGGTCTTGGTTGGTTAACAGTTGATCCGACTGTGACTGAAGTCGCATCATTCCACTTTGACGATGGAACCGAACCCGCCTGGACAACCGGCGGAAGCGGTATTACTAGCTGGGCCAAAGGTATTCCCACTACAGGCCCGGGTGCCGCGCGTTCCACCCCGAATGTTTGGGCAACCAACCTGAATGGCAACTACAACGCCAGCGAAGTAAGTTTCATCACCTCACCTGTTATGGACTTTTCTGAACATGCTGGAAGTGCAATAACTGTCAGTTATTGGGATTGGCTACAGACTGAGTCAATAACTTCCAACTGGGATGTGGGTCGCCTGAAAGCCTCTGCAGATGGCGGCGCTACCTTTACAACCCTGGTCGACAATATCAAACGTAAGGACACTGTTGGCGCTGGCCTCAAGGCGCAAAGCTTCCAACTCAGTCCCAGCTTTACGACAGATAAATTCCAGTTCCGTTTCGAGTTCAAATCGGATGTCTCTGGACAGTATCTGGGATGGTACATTGACGATGTTAGCTTTGGCGTAGCCGAGCCAGCAGTCATTCCATGTGGAATCGTCGAGGGTGGAATTGTTGCCGGTTATGTCTTTGATGCGAATTTCCCGGAAGTTAAACTGATGGGAGCTACTGTCGCCACTGACACCAATGCTGCTGTTACTGACCCCTCACTTGATGGCCTTTACTACATGTTCCAGGCTGTGGAGTCCGATCCTGAGAACGTTCAATTTACCATTTCCTACCCCAATTACGAAACCAAAACTGAAACCCGGGAAATCGATCAAGACGTGGTCAACAGGCAGGACTTTGAGCTTGATGCTGGTTTAATAATTTCTTCTCCACTTGCGCTCGAACGAACCATCTTCCTGCATGACGATCCGGAATTTACCACACTAACGCTCATCAACGAAGGTGCTGGCGGAGCTAACTTTGCAATCCGCGAAGTAGACAAGGGCTTCCAACCCTACAGCATACCTGTCTTCACCGGTAAGCTTGAACCGAGCCAGGAGCCTGTTTCCATCTCCCGCGATCCCAACGCTTCCAAAGTTGTTGGCGGTCCCGAATTGAACGCCTTAAGTGTTCAATATAGCATCAATGCTGCTCCACCGGCTTATGGCATTGATCTTTTTACCGACAGCCTGTACAACTGGCCTGACGCGGCTGCCCCGGGAACATCAAACCTGGTCGGAACTCCCTCAGCAACATCAGTTTTCGCTGGTGACTTTATGGGTGCCGATTTTGATACCCTTTATGCCATCAGCTA
>CAZHXQ010000162.1:0-1775 GCA_964536465.1 uncultured Anaerolineaceae bacterium | reverse complement strand
TGTCCGAACAAGGTCAGGATTTTGTAGACAATTGCAGAAAAAGCAAAATGAGGCAGACCGTAAGAATAAAACCCATAGGCAAAAAACCGGTAAATCGTATAAATCAGGTCAGGTTGGGGGCTAACCATCCGCTTGATGATCGGGACCATGGCTGACTCATCCGGTTCAAACATAGTGACCATAGCAAGGTTTTCAGATGCTTTGGAGTTAGGGATTGAAAAAAAAACGAATGCAGCAATCGAAAGAATTGCGAGGGTCAGGACAATCAGTTTTGTTTGTTTTCGCACAGGTCAATTATATCCAATTTGACATTCTGGGTTAATGAGTAATTGACTCATTGTGCGCTTTCTGTTTATTTACCCGCCGCCATCAATAATTCGTTCAGCATCGGCATTGCCAACAAGAAAGCAGAGATCGTCTTCCCATCCTCGATCTGACCAGAGCGGATCATGTCAAAAACCTCCCGCAGGTCAACTTTGATCAGGTTCAAAAATTCATCTTCGTCGTGTTCCAACAGGCTCTCTATGAGATTGGTTGCCAAAAATATGTGCATATATTCAGTCGTGTAGCCTGGGGCCATATAGAAGCCGCCAATCCGTTCCATCACTGAAGCATCTCTGCCGATTTCCTCCTGCAGCTCACGGTGCGCTGTTGTAAGGGGTGCCTCTCCCTCGTCCATCACGCCAGCAGGCAACTCGAGCAGCTCTTTTTCTGCTCCAACGCGATACTGTCGTACAAAGTAAACCATTCCCTCGTCATCTATCGGTAGGATCGTGACTGCGTCGTTGTGGTCAACAAGGTCATAGTCGCGCTCTCTGTTATCCGGCAGGAGCAAACGCACCTTCTCCACGTTAAACGCGTGACCTTGTAAGACCTGTCGCCTGTTGACTATTGTTGTTTCTGTCATTATTTGCTCCTTTTAAAAATAACAGGAGGCTCGTGCCTCCTGTTATTCTAATACGATTCAGGTCAAGGAATCTGAAGTGTCTCGATTCCGCTAAGGTCGTATGGTTCAGACAGCCCATTCGCCTGGATGATGTGTTCGGGCCAGACGTCGCCATAGGCGCAGGCAATTTCAAAAACGGTCTCACCAGGGGTCACATTCCAGGTGTCAGGATGAGCCAACAGTTTGCGCTCTCCGCCTGGCCAGGAGCCGGTTTGGGGAATGTCGAGAACGTCGCCGATGTGAAGCATGCTGCCGGCGTAAAGGTTATTGATGGCCAGCATGTCCCCCGGGTCGACATCAAAACGGCGCGCCAGGCAGTAGATGTTCTCACCGCCCTGGACAGCCCAGGTGAGCGGGCGAGTCAATGCCTGCAGCGTGGGCGTGGGCGCATTAGTGGGGGTTGGCGATGGGACCGGCGTTGGAGGGATTTGTGTGATTGCGACTTGTGTGCCCTGTGGGTTTACCACCAACTGCGTGGGCATGTTGAATTCTTCGATGATGGCCTGGGCGGTCATGGTGGCGTTGATGATTTGTTGATCGACAGGCAAAGGCGTGCCAACTTGTTCGAGGTATTCTGGGGTTGCCTCCGGCGCCTTGGAGGCGGAGCGCTGGCAGCCACTTACCGCCAGAACCGCTGCCATCAGCACGAACAAGATAATTGTTTTTTTCTTCATGATAATCTCCTCGCAATTCAGATACTTCTTGTCCCTTTAGTTGCAATTCCAATGCCACGTAGACCGGTGAGACTGGACCGTATTTTACCGCGCAACAAATCACAGGCGTTTTCTGCCAGCCATAAATCAGATCTGTCATCGGGCTGTGTGTGGCG
>CAZHXQ010000161.1:0-1777 GCA_964536465.1 uncultured Anaerolineaceae bacterium | reverse complement strand
ACGATACCCTGAGCTTCTGCCATTCCGGCCGCTTTCAGTTCGTCCCAAACATATGCTTGGTGTTCCGCAGTCCAGGCGTCTGCATCTGTAACTTCGTAGTCCATGCCAGCAGCGTAGATCTCTTCAAATATTGCGTCGTATTTTTCGAAGACTTCGCTGGTGGTCTGAGTCTGATAGTCCTTCAAGCCCAGGATTTTATAGGAACCCAGGGAAGTGGAACCAACATAGGAAGGATCCAGATAGGTGTAATAGGTGAAGATCACGTCATCAATGGTCACAGGTTCGCCATCGGAGAATTTCATTCCAACGCGCAGGCGGGCTGTGTATTTGGTGAGGTCGGCTTCTTCATCGTAATCAACAGCGATGTCAGCGGCGCCCTTGTATTCGTAATCAACGCCGTTATAGTTGTGAGTCTCGCCCTCGATACCATTATAGATAATACCGCCGACACGGTCGGTGGTCATAATGCTGATCTGGGTCATAGCCGAGACGTCCATATCGTAGGCAGTGTCCCCAAAGAAGGGGCTGAACTTCTGTGAGAAGTCCTGATATGCGACCACAAAGGGGGTGTCAATGGTGGGGGCAGTAGGGAGGTTCTCAGCGAAAGGCTGCTCTTCAAATACCGGAGCTTCTTCGGTCTCTACTGGTTCCTCAGTTACAACTGGTTCTTCAGTTTCAACCGGTGCTTCGGTCTCTACCACGGGGGGTTCTGTCTCGACAACTTCTGTTGCCGGGGTGCCGCAAGCGGCGAGTGCTACGCCGAACATGACGAGCACAATCAAGATAGAAAGGTTACGTGCAAATTTACTCATATTTCTCCTAATTCTCCTTCTAAGATTTAGTGTATTATAAATTAATAAGAAAATGGTGTCAACAAAGGCTTCCTGACCACCTTCCTATTAATCTATTGATTCGTTAATGGAGTTTCCTCCGGTTCAATCTTCACTTGAGTCGTTCTTCTGAATATCATCCAGATCAAAACAGCTGCTGCTGATAACATGCCCAGGTAGATGGCCTCCAGCCCTAAAGCCCGGCCATGGGATGCAAAAATCAAATAAATCAACCAACCTACCAGGCCAACAGCCGTGATAATCAGGTACAAACGACTCATATTGACAACTCTATTATACGATAAACCAATTTCTTCGTTTCGATAGAGTCTCTTTTCGTTCGGTATTCTCAATATCCCAGCCGCCAAAAACATAAGCGGAAAGAAAGCCCCAGTGTATGGCAAGGCTATATACATTTTGTAAAGTCCGGGGTTGTTGATAAACCCCGCGCCAATATGCGATGCAAAGGCAAGTACAAAAAACAGAAAAAATTGCCGCTTCAACTGTTTGATTCGGGTCTCTTCGAGATTTAGTCCAAAATATTCGCCGCGGTAGGCTATGGTTTTTCTTGTTCGACCTTTCTCGTCCTCAGTTTCGACGAGGTCATAGTCCTTGATATATTTTTTAGAGGCCATAATGTAGATCAACTCATTGTATCAAATTATAGCGGCTGTGGTAAAACCGGTTTGCGGATGATTTGCCGCCGTCAATCATAAAATGCCTACTTCTCTGGCATCATCCGCCATAAGTCGCTAAAGTTGCTGCCTTGGTCGAAAACGACTCGGTTTGAATAAATCCACAAACGATATTGTGGCATCAAGGGGACAGCCGGCAGGTATTGCGCCACCAGCCCGAGATCATCCATTGCCTCCTCACCAGGATTTCTTGTCGAAATCTTCCAGCAATTTTCATCAAATTCCGGCTCTTCCATCCCCGCCAGGTTGGTG
>CAZHXQ010000160.1:0-1813 GCA_964536465.1 uncultured Anaerolineaceae bacterium | reverse complement strand
ATTGAAAATGGGGCACCGATCTCACCAGAACCCGCTTAGTAAATCAAATTATACCGTTTTTAATAAGAAAAGTGGCCGCTGTGATATGGATAGCGGCCACTTATTACCACAAAGACAAATATCAGGCAGTTTCTTCGACGGGCTCTTCCAGTTGCTTGTAATTCTTGCTCAAAACCAGGACTAAAACGGTCGCAAGCACTACAGCAGCCAAGACAATATAACCCAACAAGCCGCCCTTTCCTATCAGGTCGCTAACCTTGGCAAAAGCCAGACCAACAGTCGCATAGAACGGATCGCCAAAAGTCGCGCCCTTATCAAACAGTTCACCGGTAAAGGGGATCAGCAACGCAGTACCAAACTGCATGACAATGCCCATAATGAAGGGTCCCACGATCGCTCCCTTCCAGCCGCCCTTGGCGTTACCAAAGATGCCAGAGGTGCCACCAGCAAAGAAAGCCGGAACGATGCCAGGTAAAATAACGATGGGAACTTTGAAGAGAACCTGTAGAATCGTTGCCAGCACCATACCGACAAACATCGCGATGAAGCCAAACAGCAGAGCTGTAGGTGCATAAGGGAAGACCACCGGGCAGTCAAACGCAGGCACAGCGCCTGGCACTACCTTTTCGGAAATACCAGCGAAAGCCGGAATGATCTCTCCAAGCATCATGCGGACGCCAGCCAAAACAATCGCCATACCAGCGGCGAAGGTCAATGAACTAATGATGGCAAACATGATCGGATTCTGGCCCCCAGAAACTTCTGTCGTGACATAATTCCACGAGAACAGGACCAGTATCAGGAAGATCGGCAACAAAGTCAACGCGAGGCTGGAGGTGGTGTCCCGGAAGAAGCTGAGACTCTTTGGCATCTTAAATTCCTCAGCGGATCGGGTATTCTTTTTGAAAAGTTTGCCAACTTCATAAGAGAACCAGTAAGCAAAATCACCAGTATGGCCAACTGAAAATTTTTCTCCACCTGTTACGTCTCTTGTACCGGGGTAATTAAGCGCCGGCATCAGGGTAAAGTAAAGGCCCATGACGAGAGAACCTACAGCCCAGAGGAGCCAGCCTTCCAGGCCTATGGTCGCGTTCAAGACAATGACCACAAACAGGGAGACGTAGAGCATGATATGACCGGTCAGATAAATGAACTTGTATTTGGTCAGGCGGGCAAAAAGCAGGTTCAGAACAAAACCTCCAACCATCACCAATGACCCAATCTGACCAAATTTCTCCAGGGCAAAAGGTACCACGGCTTCGTTTGTGGGCAGGATACCCTGAACGCCAAGTACGTGGTTGATGATTTTGGTCAGCGGGTCGATGCCCCCAACCAAGACGCCAGCACCAGCACCAATAATAATGACACCGACTACGGTTTTAATGACGCCGCTAATAATCGTGGTGGCGGGTTTCTTTTGCAGCAAAAGACCAACTAAGGCAACCAAGCCCAGAATAATACTGTAGTTAGAAAGGATCTGATCACCAATGAAATTGAAGATAGCAAGAATGACTTGCATGGTTTACCTCCTTCAGGAAAATGAAATAAATTGGTAGTGAACAGAAAAAACCATCCCGTAAATATTTGTATCTTTTTATCGAATAAATCCCTCCTTTTGCTCTATGCCTGAAGTCAGAGCGACTACATATCGAGAACCGTGAAAACCTACTCGATTAATCCCATCTCACGGAATTTCTTCTCCAGGGTGTCGGCGATTTCATCACGCTTAAAAAAGTTAGTTACAAATACCAGTTTGTCTTGGTACCTTTCGAGCGAATCTTTCATCTCAGGTACCGTTACAATCAGGTCAAAC
>CAZHXQ010000159.1:0-1829 GCA_964536465.1 uncultured Anaerolineaceae bacterium | reverse complement strand
TCGCTGGTTTTGATGAAGACTTTTTTGCCTATATGGAGGACGTTGATCTCGATATGCGCTTGCAACTGGTGGACTATCGCTGTCTTTATTTGCCAGACGCGGTGGTGTATCACGTCGGCTCTGGCAGTACAGGCAAAAGAAGCGAATTCTCAACGTTTTATGGTCAGCGTAATCTGATCTGGACCTTCGTCAAGAACATGCCCGGGCTGCTTTTCTGGCTCTTGTTGCCAGCCCATCTGCTCGCCAATCTGATTTACATAATAGCTGCTTTTTTTATGCCCACCAGAAAGGCAATCTGGCGCGCAAAACGTTCGGCTGTTGCCGGTCTGTCAAAAATGTGGCGCAAGCGCCGCATAATCCAGTCAAAGCGGACCACATCAATTTGGCGCTTTGCCCGGCTGTTGAACTGGAATCCATTTTCACCAATGATTAAATTGTTTAACAGAAAGCCTTCCCATCAGGAGAGACATGACCGAAAATCAACCTGAAGACAAGTCGGGTGACCTACCATCGCCTTATTCTCGCTTCTTTTTTATTGATGAAAGTGGCAGGATCTCCTCGCTCTCATCCATAAAAGATGGTCTTGCAGCGGTCGATTCTGGTGGCTACCTTTGGTTGGATTACTGTGACCCAGATTTAGCTGACCTGGAACCACTCATAACTGACTTGCATCTTCACCCCCTCTCTATCGAAGACGTCCTCAATGAAGATCAGCTGCCTAAATTAGATTTGTTCCCAAACTACTCTTTTATCATTTTCAACATCTTCGAAAGCACTCTCGATGAGGTCTTCACACACGAATTGGATTTATTTATTGGTTCCAATTTCATTATTACTGCTACAAAGCGCGACCTTTCCGGTCAACCGCTCTTAGCAGGCATTGAACGGGCAGTCGAACGAGAAAGTCAAAGAATCAAAAAAGGACCTTCTTTTCTTTTACATCTGATTATCGACAATGTAGTTGATCACAAGTTCCAGGCGATTGACCAGATCGAGAACAAATTAGATCAAGATGAAGACAAGATCCTTGGCGATTCACGCGATTTTGACCTGTCACGTTTGTTGGACTCACGGCGTGCCTTATCGGTTATGCGAAAATCGGTTTTTTATGAACGCGAGGTGCTCAGTAAACTGATTCGCAAGGACAGTCCTTTCATTAGCGATAAAGCGATCATATTTTTTCGGGATATTTATGATCACCTGGCCCTTCACTACGAGATCACAGAAACCGCACGCGACCAGGTAACCAGTCTGATGGAAATCCGTCTATCCATGATCAGTAATCGAATGGCACAAACCTCTAACCACACCAATGCCATCATGCGTCGCCTTACCCTCATCACTACGATTTTTATGCCTCTGACCCTAATCGCGGGGATTGGTGGGATGTCTGAATTCACGATGATGATAGGCAATAAAAACATCCTGATCAGTTACCTGATATTGTTCTTAGCAATGGCATTGATTGCGCTGATAAACTACTACTTTCTGAAACGCATGGAACGTGGGCTGAACGAAGAAGAATAAATGGCAAACCAGATCGCCCTGGTAAAAACAATCCGATTATCGCCTCAGTCACTTCGTCTGGTTTTGATCAGTTTCCTCAGGTCTCTCCATCTTCTGGAGCAGTTTGATTGCTTCCCCAACGTCCAGGGGTGCGTTTATGAGGGATCCCAGTTTTTCCCACAGACCGGATTCGAGCGTTTTATCCCATTCCTGGATAAAGCTGTGATAGTCTTCATCCCGGTTGATTTTGCGGTTGGCGCTAAAGGCTTTCAAGCCAGGCAAGAGTCTGCGTAATGGGCGGGTGTGACCGAAATAGGTCTGGA
>CAZHXQ010000158.1:0-1838 GCA_964536465.1 uncultured Anaerolineaceae bacterium | reverse complement strand
CCCACCAGCGGTTGAGGTCGCGCGAGAGCGTTCCCGTGCCAATCACGCCCAGGTCATATTGTTTTGTTAGGTTTTCTACTGCGATGACAGTTGACATATAAAAGTACTTCCTGTTATTCAATTTGCTTATTCAAAGATTGTTTCAGTTTTGCAAGTATCTGAATTTAGGGATGTGTTTTTTGTTGGTGGTGTTATTATCTCAGTTAGGCCAGCTTCAAGGTCCTAAAACAAAAAAAGTTCTTGCATTTTATCTTGCTTTAAGAAATTTGTGTTTTCATCGTGGGTTTTCATAGGGACAGTTATTACTATCAGTATCCTGTAAGCTCTAACGCTCAAAGAGTGTACCCCGGTGGATTTTTTGTTCAAACCAGTTTACTTGATTTTGGATCGCAAGATTCAACTCAAAGGTTTCCTCAAATCGGGTGTGACAACTTTGACCCATCGAATTTCTCAGTTTGGTAGAAGACAATAACAGACAGATTCGTTCAGCAAGGATAAACGGATCACCAGGGGGAACAAGAAATCCATCAGTGCCATCGCGTATAATCTCCGGAATGCCGCCAACGGCAGAAGCGACAATCGGAGTGCCTACACTTAGCGCCTCAAGTACTGAATAAGGACACGCTTCATATCGGGAGGGGTGAATAAGCGCGTACGCGTTTGATATAGCCTTCATTACCGTTTCATGCGAGACTAAACCCGTCAACTCCACATTGTGCTGGAGTTTAAGCTTGTCGATCATGCCCTCAAGCTTAGGCCGTTCGCGACCTTCACCATAAATAGTCAGCTTTACTTGCGGGTATTCTTTGGTGACTGTTGCCATAGCATTGATTAGAATGTCATGCCCTTTTCCCAGACATAGTCCGCCAGCGCTAATCAACTGTGTAGTTGATTTCAACTCCTTCTTGAACAAATCTGGCCGAGCAGCCAACGCATTATAAAAAACCTGCATTCGCTCTTCGGGCACACAAAACACTGTTGATAACTCAGACTTCAGGGCGTCAGCCACTGGTAAAACCATTGTTACTAACCTGAAAACAAAACGTTTTCGAAGAATTTGCAAGAAAATCTCCACCTTATTTGGTTTTCGTTCATTTTCAGGATCCAACATGGTATGGTAAGTAACAAAGCGCAAGGGCACTCTGAGAAGCCATGACACGATCATGCTAATATTGTCAGCACCGAAATTTGAGAATACCAGGACGGGTTTGTAGCGCTTGATTAGATTCATAAGGAAACGAGCATCAGTTAACTTAGTTGGCCTTTTTGACGGCCAGGTATGTATAGCAGGATTGGTGTCTTCGGAAGCCTTATGGGTGCGTTGGCCATCAGTGATAATAACAACCTGGTATCCTCGTTCCACAAATGCGTTCGCTAATGCTCGATAGTAATCTGCGATGGCAGATGTATTTAACGTGAAGGCAATAAAGATAGTTTTGTTATAGCTCATAGTTATTGTAAATCGGAAGCGATGGCTGGATCAGGAAAAAGATGAATCTGATTTGTGAGAAAAATTCCCCACAAAACCCCCGTCAGAACAGCAACAATCAGGCAAATGTAAATGTTCATCTGGCAGAGCGTGAGTGCAAGCAGCGTTAGCAACAGCCAGGCGGCCAAGCCAATCGTTATACGGCCGATAGAAACCTTGCAGGACGAAGCGACAACTTCTGTCTGCTGCTTTGGATGAGAACGAATCATTTGTTTATTATGGACAAACAACGTAGCCACCACTGCGAAGTAGACCCACATGGTGATACCAAGGTTTTTTCCCAATGGATAAGCGTCCATCAGACCGAAGACCTGATGCGAGATCATACCGCAGACCAAACCCATAATCA
>CAZHXQ010000157.1:0-1846 GCA_964536465.1 uncultured Anaerolineaceae bacterium | reverse complement strand
TCATTCTGAAGCCATTTCGGGTTTCTCTCCCCCAAAGGCTTACCATCCACTTTGTAATAACTTTGAGCGCCATCCAGATCTTCTTTCAAGAGCTTTTCAGTCCACTCATTCTTATTGGCTGAACTGCCCGAATAAGGTGGATTTCCCATGATAACCAAAATTGATTCTTTCTTTTTCACCTGACCTGCGAGATGACTTTCTTCACTGAGTGAGCTTACACCAGGAATCGCAATTTGCTGGATTTCGTCCATCTCAAGTGTGTTGGTCAGGTAGAGCTTAAAACGTTCATCATCACCCATCTGGTAATCGAAAGAATCGAGCAGCAAACTAATCTTCATGTGGCCAATGGCGTAGGGAGCCATCATCAATTCAAAAGCATAAAAATTGCGGAGGATTTGGTTGCGGATGAATTCCTTCTTGCCGCCATCACCATATTTCTGAACATATTCCTCAACAGCCAGCTTGATTGCTTCGGCGGGAAAGGTCATCGTACCTGCGGCAGGGTCAAGTAGCGTCACAGTAGGGTCAGCAAGACCGTCCGGTAAGTTAAAATGAGTTTTCAACAAGCTGTGCACTGATTTGACAATATATTTAACCACCGGTTCAGGGGTGTAATAGACACCACGACGCTCCCGGGTTTGAGGGTCATACTGATTGAGGAAGGTTTCGTAGAAGTGAACGATTGGATCTTCCCCTTTGCCCTGAAGATAATATTCATCCAATATCGCAGAGATATCAGCCACATTGAGTATGGAAATAATATCGTCGACAATGACTTCCATCTGCTCTGATATACCTTCCATAGAGATGTATTTAAATACATCCCGCAAAATGCCTACTGTCTGCGGGATGTAATCTATAGCAGATTTCCGGGATATGTCTTTTGACGCCCGAGTTCGGGCAGCGAACAGACCATAAGTGATGGTCTGTGAGTATAGATCAGCAAACTGTTGAGGATTCAGATTTGGTAAAAGGTACTTCTGAAAAGCCTCATAGAAGCCAAAGATATCCCCTCGCTTGACTTCAGCCTGCTTTAACTCTTCAGCAACCACCTGGTCGCGTAAAAACCGAGTACGCTTGGCCAATTCTATAGCCAGGCTCTCAGCAGTATAGTTCAGGGGAAGCTTGAAACTAAAGAACCTTTCGGCTAAAGTTTGGAAGCCTTGGATATTTTCCAGTTGGGGAGTAGTTTTCAGCTTTTTGGCTGTAAATTGTCGGGCAATAGTAACCCGATCTACCTCTAAACCCTCACGATACAAACGGAATTCGTAAAAATCTGTCAAGATAACATTGGGAAAAGTTTGCAGATAACGTTGCAATTGTTCAGATGTTTCGATCTGGTCCAGGTTTGTGCCGGGGGTTTTTGCTTCGATATAACCGACAATGAAGTGGTCGCCATCCCAGACTCGGAAATCCGGATTACCGGCTTCAGTTGCTTTTGGCAGAACCGTGACTTTAGTCTCGCGACCTTTTTCTAAAGGAAAACCCGAGAAAAGAATTTTCAGAGCAGGATAATAAGACTCTTCGCGGGCATCACCCTGTTTTGTCGTCTCAGCGATAGAGTGCAGATAAGCTGTCAACAATTTTTCCATTACATGATCCCCGTTTCAATCTCAGGTTGAACTTCTATTGTAAACCAGGCAAAAGAAAATAACAGGAATGGTTGGCAACAATAAGTTGATATCTTGAAAACTACGTCCAATTAAGACCATCTTACAAAAAATTCGGAGAAATCTAAACTCAACAGGATTCGCCTGTTCCTTCCCCGGGGAAACCTTCAACTAAAAAAAACCGGGTTGCGATTGGCAACCCGGCATACGTATTTACATTTTTGTTTTCGTCACAC
>CAZHXQ010000156.1:0-1953 GCA_964536465.1 uncultured Anaerolineaceae bacterium | reverse complement strand
CAACCCACCAACCCGGATGCCAATAAAGAGCGCGGGTAAAGCTGGCAATGGCATCCTCACGCAAGCCTAACATCACCTCAGCCCGACCTTTCCAAACCCAACTTTCGGGTAGAGCATCTTCTTTGGCCTCAGTCAGCGTCTGCTCTGCCAGATTTAAAACATCGTGGTAACGACCCATGTTGTAGTAAGCAAAGTAGGGTCCGGTCTGATACCAAAGCATACGCCAGGGACGGTCTTTTTCAGGCAAGGTTGCGTAAACTTTGAATGCCTCATCGAAGGATTGTGCGGCACCCCAGGAATCCTGCATTTCAACCATAATCGAACCACGGCTATACCAGGCAAAGAAAAGTTCTGCATCACTTTGGTTGAAGAGGTTAGCTTGCACCTGCTCAAAGGTGTACTCCAGGTTGTAAGCCGAGTCCATCTGAGGGCCCAGTATGTCATAAACTTCCTGTGCACGGTCAGTCGGAAAAATTACTAAATAAATCTTGTCAAATTGTGCCCAAAATTTATCGATTTCTTCATATTGCATCTTGATTACGCCTAAGTAGGTATCCGGAATGGTTACCTCTTGTGTCTCGTCGTCATACCCGACAATCAAGCCATAGTGCCCCATCCAGCCTTCGTTCGCATCGATGTAACCACGCTCAATTAAAACCGGGAAACCGGCAGCAACCAAACGTTTGACCAGATCTAAATCACCACCATAACGAACAATCCCATCAACCTCAGTGTTCTTTTGCACATAATCAAGCATTTCGTAAGGCATAACATTTCGGTCTTTGATAAAAGGCTTCAGCACTTTTTCGGTAACTGTCTGATCGCCTTTCCAGCCCCAAAATCTCAACAACATCGAGAGGTTAGCAGGACCACAATTGTTGGCTTTTTGATTTTCCACCTGAACGCCTTCCAACAAAACTGATTTTGGCAAGGGTTTAAGCGTAGGCGTTGCAGTCGGCTCAATCGTTGGTGTTGGGGTGAACTCGAGAGTCGGCGTGATTGTTGGTTCTTGGGTGGGGGTCGGCGTGGCAGTCGCAGGTGCACTGGCTGTCTGTGTTTTCATGTCATCCATTTGAGCGATGCCCTCTTCAGCCGGCACGAAAACATCTCTTCCGGGTCGGTTGAAGAAGTAATAGATCCTCGCCATGGTGCTTTCGACACGCCAGGAGAATCTCTGGTGCACTGACGGAATTTGGTAAATCAGAAGCGCCAAAAGCACCAACACAATCAACATAACCAGGTAGAACCAGGGTTTTGACCATAGGGTTTGTTTAGAGAGGCCTTTGCGAAATGCCTCTTTTTGAGACTTGTTAATCATCGTTTGGATTATACCTTTTTAGAAAGATGCGGTTTTTAAGGCTTTCAGCAGACGGGCTCAGGTTTGCGATTGGGCCAAACCCTGGGTAGCCAGGTCCCAGCCGGGGTAAAACTCCAGCGCCTTGCGGAAGTAGCGCTCGGCGGTTGCCTTATCGCCGAGCATTAAGGCAGCCTGCCCACCCCAATACCAGGTTTCGGGCAAAGAGGGAAAGCTGGTGTTGGCGATGGTCTGCTCAGCCAGGATTAGCGCGTCCTGGTAGCGACCGGAGTAATAGTAAGCCAAATATGGGCCAACCTGATACCAGGTGATGCGCCAGGGTCGTTGACCCGGCTCCAGCTGGTTATAGTGTGCAAAAGCCTGATCATAGACCTGAGCTGCTGCCAGGTAATCGCCCATCTCAACCAAAATTGTGCCCTGGCTGTAGAGGGCGAAGAACAAGTCTTGCTCACTTACCTGTTGAATGCGGGCTTCCACTTTCTCGAGCGTGTTGTGTAAGTTTTGTGATGGGTCAGCATCCTTCCCAAGCAGCGCAAGCACTTCCTGCTCACGTTCGGCAGGATAAACCACCAGGTAAATGCCGTCAAAGTGCCACCAATCGCGTTCCAATTCAGCGTAGGTCATGCTCATCATTCCCA
>CAZHXQ010000155.1:0-1955 GCA_964536465.1 uncultured Anaerolineaceae bacterium | reverse complement strand
CGAAAATCCTGCTGGCGGAGGGAGCAAGCCCCCTCCGTACGAACCTTACTAATTTTATTGCGCTTCTGGGTGGAGGGAGAAGGGCTGTCCCTGCCGAGCTGGGCGATGCAATTATTAATTTCGGTTAAACTAAGAACCAGGAATGGACAAAACGACGCTGGAACTTTATGCCCGGATTGGTCGTCTAATTGAACCTGACTGCGAACAGGCTGATTGAGGTTGCCATGAAGTTGCCGATAATCAAAGAGAAAAGCCCCAAAAAGGGGGAAAAGACAGCACGCAAGGGCCACTTTAAGTGGCTTTTCCAGATTTTCTACAAACCCCGCGCAACCCTGGGCAAGGTTGTGGCCGAAGACGTCTCCAATAAGCGGGCTCCATTGATCTTCATCAGCCTGATGGTCGTGTTAGCGGTTTTGATTGCCGCGCCGGTCAAAAGGCAGCAACTGCAATTGGGCGCGACTCTGCCCGATGACTTTCAATGGTGGTCTGAGCAGCAACAACAGCAATACCTGCAATCGCAGGAAAACCAGTCTTCCCCGATTTTTATGATCCTTTTTCCCGCTCTGCAAGGTATCTTGGGGTACCTGATTTTCAGTATGCTGATGTCCAGTATCCTCTACCTGGTGCTCACGCTGGCTGGCAGCCGCGCGCCGCGTCTGAAGCTTGGCAATCTGGTTGCCTGGGCGATGGTTCCCTTCGGAGCGCGCGAGTTGGTCAAGTTTCTTGTGGTTGGATCGAGCAAGAGACTGATTGTGAACCCGGGTCTTTCTAACCTGATCGACGCTGAAGCGGGCGGTTTGAGCAGTTACTTGCGCGGCATTCTCGGCAGCATCGACCTGTATTGGTTGCTGTTCCTGATTTTTCTGATCACTGGAGCTCTGCTCATTTCAGGGTTGAAGAAAAGGAAAGCGATCATCACCACTATCGCCGCGGCCCTCATCATGCTGCTGTTCCAGGGCATTCCCAGTCTGATTGGCAGTCTGCTGGGTGGGCTCAGCGCAGGGGGAGCAGGCTTTTATTTTTAAAGGATTTGGTTTTATGCCAGAAAATTTTGTTCAAACAACCGACCTCAGAAAAACATACCTGATGGGCAACAGCGAAGTGCATGCTCTGGACGGGCTGTCGCTGAACGTTCCAAGCGGTTCTTTTACCGTAATTATGGGTCCCAGCGGTTCCGGCAAGAGCACGCTGCTGTACCTGATCGGCGGGTTAGACTGGCCGACTTCGGGTCATATAACCGTCGGCGGGCAGGAAATTGGCACACTGGATGAGAACGCGCTGGCTGAATACCGCCGCGACACCATTGGCTTTATCTTTCAGAGCTTCAACCTGGTTGCCAATATGACCGCTGAGGCAAATGTGGCTTTCCCGCTGCGTTTTTCGGGAGTCAAGAAAAAAAACCGCATCGCCCGGGCCGAAGAGCTGATGGAAGAGGTCGGCCTGAAGGACCGCATCGGTCACAAACCGATCGAACTCTCCGGCGGTCAGCAGCAGCGTGTGGCGGTGGCTCGCGCGCTGGTAAACGACCCGCCCCTGATTTTAGCGGATGAGCCCACCGGAAATCTGGACTCGAGCAGCGGTCAGGTTATTATGAACATGCTCGACGAGCTGCGTAAAGCCGGCAAGACCATCTTGGTTGCCAGCCACGATCCACGCATGCTCAACTATGCCACCCATGAGCTTTATCTGATAGATGGGCGGATGGTGGCTAAAAAACAATATCTGGAATCTATTTCAATCAGTTCTTAGAGGTACGCAATGAAACGAAACACACAAATTCTGTTGGTCTTTACCCTGACGTTCTTAATCGCGCTGCTGCCGGCCTTGAACCTTTCGGCTGGCGCCCAATGGGTTGACCCTCCCGCGGAAGACCCACGGCCCACAGTGGTACCCTGGAACTATGCTCCGGATAATGGCGGTGTGGTCAACCCACATGGTTGGGTGGCTGAAAATAT
>CAZHXQ010000154.1:0-1965 GCA_964536465.1 uncultured Anaerolineaceae bacterium | reverse complement strand
AGCTGGAACTGCCAGGTTCCACTGACATCATACGAAAAAGCAAGCGTGTTCTCGCCGGTGTTGACCGAAAATGTATTGAGGTAATTAATCGTAGCCCAATCCACGAAGATAAAATCAGATAGATGACCAGTATCGTTAGGCAGAAAAACGCTGAGTGTGTTCAAACCAGGCAAAAGCACACCTGCTGGAATTTCGGCATCCACAAATCCGTCTCCTGCCCAGGTGAATCCATCCCATTCCACATCCGCAACCTGCGTTCCGTTAATGCTGACAATAGCATGATGGTCGGGATTGATTTCAGGGACTCGAAGGCTGCCGAAAAGGGCAATCTGGAGCGTGTCCGCAACAGCCTCATAAGGCTCCTCTATGTAGAACTCATGCGACCATAACCCACCCAATAGGCTCGTATGAACCATCTCCCAAAAAAAATGTTCAAACTCATCTTCCCCAGGAACCAGGCTTCTGTACCAATGGTTTTCCTCCAGATGTAATTGGGCGGAATAATATAATGGCGTGTTTTCTCCGAGCGGCGTTCCGTCCCGAACTTCCATCCTGAGACCCGTTGAATTTCCATAGGTCAGCCAGTACACATTTTGTTGGGTGTATTTGTTATTGATGCCCTGCCCATAAAAGAGGATGTAATCATTTTCGTCAAAGGAGAGGTCAGCCTCCCCGCTCACCTGGATGGCCATTTCATGCCCAAGGGTAAACATTTGGAAGGTCTGGGGGTTAATCTGGTCCACCGGCAAGCCAGCCAGCTGCAGCTCGGCATAGGTCAGTTTATAGAGCCCCTCCTCTTCGATTGAAACCCGCCAGCCGGGTTCAGGCGGTTGCCATGGCAATGCGCCGGCATCTGACAGAATGTTTAAATCAGCAGCCGCGTTATCGAGATAACTGACCTGATCAGGCAGGCTGCGCCAGGTTTGGGACTGCTCATAGTTCATGAGAGCTGACTGGAAAAAACCTTCATAAAAATCCGACTCAAGCCTTGCCGCACCCTGCAGGGTTGTCGAGGTTCCTTTGAAGGCGACCTCCACCTGCAAGCTTTCATAAATCGTCAGCGTATTCGATTTGGGCTGGTACTGCAGCGGGTAAATTCCAATTCCGGCGATGCGCTGCTGACGCACGACACCATCATTGCTAATTTCAGCCAGGTTTCCTGGATAGGATCCATCTGCCTCATAGATTTCAGGGTTCGGTTTGAGCACATGGGCATAAGGGTTTGTTTCAAGGTCTTCCGCCGAAACTATCACCATTTCCTGGGTAGCAGAAGGTATAACCGGGCCTGACAATTCAATCGTATGCGCTTTTCCTGGAACAACTTTCACGGACAGGTTGACACCAAAGGGCACCCCGATTGCTTGCGTCATAAACGGCAGGGCAGGAGCCCCTGCCTGGCTCATATTGGACCATTCCGGAAGATATACGCCCAGATAGGAATGGCCAGCCTGCTCAATTATCTCCTGCCGGAGAGATTTCCATGGAACGACAATCTCAAATTTCACTCCTGTTTCAGTCGATGAAAGTAAGCTTATCTCACTCACAAATTTCGTTTCAGCCTGGACAGACAGCCCTGATACGCTTGCGAACATTATCGCAATCATTGCTACCAGCCAAGCGCTTCTAATCTTGAGGTTCATTTTTGCACTCCTTTGGGCGAATTATCAATCAGCTGCCTGAAATGATAATCCATCCAAAATTCTTTATGTGATTTGCTAATTTGAATTTTATCCGATAATAGATGGCAGGATGTCTGAGCCTAACTTATAACTCAAGCAAAAGAAAGGCAGTTCTTTACTCAGCAAGGTTAAGCGTTCGATGATCCCGGGGAGTTTTTCAGGGAGATAGTAGGGCACGAAAGCAGTTTGCAGTATGCGGCTGATGCCTTCTGAAGGAGAAACAGGCTCAATCCCCGCCTCCACAATTCGATTGAGGAAAAACATTTTCCTCAATGGGACGCCAATT
>CAZHXQ010000153.1:0-1978 GCA_964536465.1 uncultured Anaerolineaceae bacterium | reverse complement strand
CGAGATTTCGCGGAGTGACTGGAGTTCAGACGTGTGCTCTTCCGATCTCCCAGTGGGAAAAGCGCAATATCGCTTTGGAAATCCCCATTTGGGAGCCCGACCTCTGTATTCAGTGTGGTCGTTGTTCCTTTGTGTGCCCTCATGCCGCCATCCGCACTAAGATCTACCCGACTGAGCTGCTCAAAGATGCCCCTGAAACCTTTAAGAGCAAGCCCTCCAGCCACCGCGATTGGAAAGAAGGCTATTCCTGGACTGTTCAGGTAGCGCCGGAAGACTGTGTGGGTTGTGGTCTCTGCGTTGAGAACTGCCCGGGCAAGGATAAAAAGAACCCTGGACGACATGCCATCAATATGGGTCCTCAGCCTCCAATCCGTGAATCTGAAGCCAAAAATTGGGAATACTTCCTGGATCTGCCTTTGATTCCTCGTGAGGAAATTAAGGCAACCAACATCAAGAATTCCCAGCTATTTGAACCGCTGTTTGAATTCTCGGGTGCCTGTGGTGGCTGCGGGGAAACTCCCTACGTCAAACTGGCTACGCAGCTGTTTGGTGATCGAATGATCGTTGCTAACGCGACCGGTTGTTCCTCCATCTATGGCGGCAACCAACCAACCACGCCCTGGACTTTCAACCAAAAAGGTCAGGGCCCTGCCTGGTCTAACTCCCTTTTCGAAGATAATGCGGAGTTCGGCTTGGGCATGCGTCTCTCAGTGGACAAAAACACCACCATCGCGCTTGAATTGGTTGCCAGGAATGCCGGTCTGATCGGGCAGGAGCTGGCAGATGCTTTGCTCAACGCTGACCAAAGCGACGAAGCAGGCATCAACGAACAGCGCAAGCGGGTCAAACAGCTGAAGGAGATCCTCAAGGGCAGAACAGAAGACGAGCTTTTGCAACTGAAGGCCGTTGCTGACTACCTGGTCAAGAAGAGTGTTTGGATCATGGGCGGTGATGGCTGGGCTTACGACATTGGCTTTGGCGGTCTGGATCACGTGCTGGCCTCCGGACATAACGTCAATGTCCTTGTCTTGGACACTGAAGTTTATTCCAATACCGGTGGTCAGAGCTCAAAGGCAACCCCCTTAGGTGCTGTTGCTAAGTTTGCTGCCAATGGTAAGGAACGCCCCAAGAAAGATCTGGGCATGATCGCCATGACCTATGGCAATATTTATGTCGCCCGTGTAGCTATGGGCGCCAGCGACTCACAGACATTGAGAGCCTTTAACGAAGCCGATTCTTATGACGGACCGTCTCTGATCATTGCGTACTCGCACTGCATCAGCCACGGTTTTGATATGAAGAAAGGTCTTGTCCAGCAGAAACTGGCAGTCAATTCCGGTGCCTGGGTGCTCTACCGCTATGATCCTCGTTTGATGATCGAAGGTAAGAACCCGCTCCAGCTGGATTCCAGAGCGCCTTCAATTGATGTGGCAGACTACGCCTACAATGAAAATCGCTACCGCATGCTGCTTAACCAGGATGAGGAACGCGCAGAAGAATTAATGAAGAAAGCTGAAGTCGATGCTGATCGACGTTGGTCACTGTATTCTCAGATGGCCGGCCTCGATTATTCCAGCTACAAGGTAGACCTGAATGAGGATGCGGATGTCACCGGTGGTTCCGTCACAGCGGAAACCTCTGAAGGATGGGCTGGCGCCAAGGGCACCACGCCTATGGCAGAGCCATTTTTTGAAAGCGCAACCAAGGAACCCACCAGCGATCCGGCAATGACCCCTCCTGATCCTCCTGAGCCAAATAAGGCCGCTAAGAAAGCGGATAAAGAATTGAAGAGTACAAAACACACCAAATCGAGTTCGAAACTCTAACTTACGAGTTGTCCAGAAGGAGGTCCACCAGGACCTCCTTTTTGCTATAAGTTGGGGGTGGCGAAATTTCAGTCAAAAGCAGCCACTGCTTGCCGACCTTTCACTCAGGGCGTAAAAATCAAGACCAACTAAGGTAAAATTGATTCACACAT
>CAZHXQ010000152.1:0-1982 GCA_964536465.1 uncultured Anaerolineaceae bacterium | reverse complement strand
CAGGTGCTGCTTTGTCGTGTCCCCCGTTACGCCACCAACACCTGTGGTTGGAGTGTGCCTGCCGGCGGGGTCGAAGTCGGCGAAGACCCCTTGGCGTGCGCCCGCAGAGAAGTCTGGGAAGAGACTGGTTTTGATTCCTTCAATCACCGCCTCATCTACAGCTATCACCCCCAGGCCGGCAGCAGCAACAAACGGTTTCATATCCTTTTCTGTGAAGTTGGTCAGGAAACCGGTCAGCCCGACCCCGATGAAATCAGCGAAGTGCGCTGGTTCAGTCGTGAAGAAGTCGAAGCCTTAATCGATCGCGGCGAGCTGGAAGACGGCCTGGGCCTGACGGCCTTGCTCTTCTGGCTGCGAGATTAATTGGCCCTGATTTCCTTGTCAGGGTAAGACACAGATTCGTCATTTACCAATACATCTTGCCTCAATAGCGCGGAAAGCTGGAACGGTCTGTTTGCAAACCGTCTTAAACCAATAATCCATTAAAATCAATTCATGTCCAATCAGCCTGACCACACACCCAAACCCAAAAACGCTCAAATTTTCTTTTGGCTTGGCATGGCTTTTTACCTGCTTACCCGTTTGATCGCCCTGGATAAATTCCCGATCTACTTCTTTTCTGACGAAGCCATCCAAACCATGTCCGCTTTTGACCTGATCAATCGCGGATTTAGAGACGTTCAAGGCAACCTTTTGCCAGTCTTCTTTGAAAACGGGCAGCAATTTAACCTTTCTCTTTCGGTCTGGCTACAGATTTTGATCGCTTGGCTGCCCCGCTCTGTTTGGTTCACGCGCGGATTGCCGGCACTGATCAGCCTGGTCTTTCCGCTTTCAATCTCGCTTTGGGCTCGGGAATTCCTCAAGAGCAAACATTGGTGGTTGATACCTCTGCTCATCAGCTCGCTGCCAGCCTGGTTTTTGCATTCCCGCACCGCTTTCGAAACTTCGCTCGGCGTCAGTTTTTACAGTCTTTTCCTGTTCTTTTACCTGCAATATCGCTCGAAGCACCGAAAAAGCCTTCCTTTAGCCCTTCTGTTTGGCGCCTGCGCTTTTTATGCTTACGCGCCGTTGCAGCTGGTGGTGGTTGCCGCCGGGCTGGTGCTCTTGCTGGTCGACTGGCGTTACCATCTTCAAGACAAAAAAAGCCTTTTGCAAGGGTTTCTGTCACTGCTGCTCGTTGCGACACCATACTTAGCTTTCCATCTGCGCCATCAACAGGCCCTGGGCACCCATCTGCACTTGCTCCGGTCCTACTGGCTCAGCGACATCCCTCTCCTAAACAAACTGGGAATCTTTTTGGGCAAATGGCTGCAGGGGCTCAACCCCCTATATTGGTTCTTTCCGAATCAAACAGACCTGATCCGGCATCAAATTAAAGGGCTCGGGCACCTGCCCTGGTTTTTCCTGCCCTTCTTTCTGGTGGGTTTGTGGCAATCCATCAAGAATTGGAAAGAACCCGCCTGTCGCCTCGCGCTGATTGCCTTACTGGTTGCACCCTTAGGGGCTGCGATTGCCGATATTGCCATCACCCGTGTTTTAGTGATGGTTGTGCCCTTCAGCCTGCTCATTTTCCTCGGGTTGGACCAAACGCTCGAGTTTCTACGGGGAAAAAACCTCCTGAAAAACCTGCCGGCAAATTTCTCCGCGATTGCCATTGCCATTTTTTCGATCTGGATGGGTTGGTACGCGATCGTGAAAGCACCGCTTTGGTATACGGACTATGGGCTCTATGGTATGCAGTGGGGTGGGCAGCAGTTGAGCCAGAAAATCAGTGAATTCATCCAGGATAATCCACAATCAAAACTGAAATTAAGCCCTGGCTGGGCGAACAACACGGATATCATCATGCGCTATTTCCTCGGCGACCCCCTGCCCCTTGAGATTGGCACGATCCGCGAATACGACCTGTATTACCAGGAACTTGACCCCAACCAGGTATTCATAATCACGCCAGAGGAGTACAGCTGGCTGGTCCAGAACCC
>CAZHXQ010000151.1:0-2004 GCA_964536465.1 uncultured Anaerolineaceae bacterium | reverse complement strand
AATTAATCGGTTTAGTTCACGATAACATTGGTTTGAGGTATGGTGCCGTTTGGTGTGACCTCTGACATTCTGATTTTTGTCGATTCCTCCTGTAGATCTAGGTATTTTTCTTAATGGATCACTTAATTGCTCGAAATTTCTATTCAGGTAAATGTATTGCTGGTGTTGCCGCAACCCAACCAGGCTCGCCAGTCGGGGATATACAAAAGCGTGGATCAATCTGCTTTGAAAACGCCACTTGAGAGGTTTCCTGTTTGAGTTATGCAGCATTTCTTTATACTCTCCATACTCTCCAACCTTCTTTGGAAGTCCCCTCTCAGGGGACTTCCAGGTTGTAATAAGGTAGCAGGTTTACTTCCCCGGTATGGGGTAGCGGTTATTAATAAGCGGCAGGTACTGCATATTCCAATCCTTGACGCGCAATTGGACCGGAATATTGAAAGTCGGATCCGGTGTGTTTTGAACTCGCAGGGTTCCAAAGTAGTCACCCCAGAGTAAACCCGTCGCATCAAAGTCGACAGTGATTTTGACAGTGCCACCGTCGGGTAATACAACGCCTGCCATGGGGTCAAGGGTCAGCCAGGGAATATCACCAGGCGTACCTCCTTCATCGAGATTAAGTTCCACATCATCGAGGAAGAAGTTGCCACTTCCCGCGGTCGACGATTCAAATTTGATTTCGTGGGTGTCGCCATCAGCGTAGTCAGAGACGTCCACTTCAACCTCACGATAACCGTAATTACCACATGCGGAGTCCAAACCGTCAGTGCGCCAGACCTCTTCACCATCGATTTTGAGAGCCATCCAGTTATTTGCGCCAGCGTCTCCACAAACAACCTGTTCAACCCAGAAGGTCATGGTTGCGATGCCAGGCATTATCTCAACATCCTGGGATACATAACCGTCATCGCCGGTGGCAGAGCCACCGAACCAGGTCCAGACAAGGCCTGAGTGCGGGCCGGAGCCAGTACCAAGGCCACAATCGTCCTCAGTACAAAGCGGGGACCCATACATGCGGGAGTAGTCATCCCAGTATGGGTTTGGTGTGTATATCTCAAAGCTGGGATCGAGAATCAGCTGCTCTGCCAGGGTTTGCCTCGCGAAAGGTACCGGACCAGCGCCAGGGCGTTCGGAAATTTCGAAGACAGCCTCTTTGGCACCAGTGTTGGTGAATATTAATTCTCGGATCGCGGTCTCGCCTGTGTAGAGTTCCTGATAAAGCTGTTCAGGATCTACGACCAGGCAGGGTTCGTTGATCCGCAGGGTGACGTCATTTAAAATAACGTCCTCATCTTCATCGAGCACAACACCTTGAATAAATTGGTCAACATAGCCATTGAGGACGAATTCCACATCATAGGTTCCGGCCGGCATGGCATAACTGTAATGACCATTTTCATCGGTCATTGTGCTGTACTTTAGAGTCGCATTCTGATAGAACTTGACAAAAACATCTTCAGCTGGCGTGGGGTTGATATCGCATTTCTCAAGGACAAAGACATCTCCCTTGATGGTGCCGTAATCTGCAGGCCGAGCTACATGTAACGTTACCGGGATTGCTAAATTTGGATAAGGAGTATTGCTCTTGACTATCAGTTCTGCCAGGTAATCTCCAGGCTGTCCAATGCCAGCGACAGTATAGGTCAAAGTGATGTCCTGAGAGTCATCCTCGGCAATGGTTCCTTCGAGAGGATCTTCGTCGAGCCAGGGAACTCTGTCCATTGACCCGCCGCCAGCAGCGATAGCATAAGCGTCGACTTCGCCCTGTGTGAATGCGCCAACCGCAACCGAGGCACCTGTATAGATATCGATAATGCGCAGTTCGGCCAGGGTGGTGTAAGCAGCCCAGTAGAGGATTCCGTTTTCTTCATCGTAATCCATACCTTGAGCGTAGTTGGCATCTACACCGAGATTTCCCACGATAGTGTCCACACCAGTAGCAGGATCGATACGATGCAGTGAGTTTGTGACCAGATCAACGCCATAGATTACATCTTCTGACAA
>CAZHXQ010000150.1:0-2026 GCA_964536465.1 uncultured Anaerolineaceae bacterium | reverse complement strand
ATCAGGGTGGATGGTCTGGTACTTCTATGTCCGCTCCACACGTCAGCGGTCTGGTAGCCCTCATTATGCAGGCGGGACCCTGCCTGGTCGGTGACTACGCCATGGTTGAAAACATCATCGAAAGTACGGCTACCCATATCACTTATGATGACGGTTCTCCCCTGACTCCGTCCAATTATCCAAACTTTGCAACGGGTTGGGGCGAAATCAACGTTCTGGCTGCAGTTCAAATGGCAGCCGGCGCCTGTGGTAATAGCGTTCTTACCGGGGCTGTTAACTCAGGCTCCAATACACCTATTTCTGGCGCCAAGGTTGAGATCACCGGTTCTGATCCGGCCAACAACCGCACGGTTTACACCAACGCTTCCGGCATTTATACCGCCAGCGTCAATGCTGACACCTACGACATGGTTGCCTCCGCTTTTGGCCACGAAAATGACACTGCTGATGACATTGTCGTGACCGAGGGAGCGACCGTTGAACAAGACTTCGTCCTGAATGCCCTTCCCAGCACAGTCATAACGGGTACTGTTATCGATGGCGGCATTGAGGAAACTTCGATCGGACATGGTTATCCTCTCTACGCAAAATTGACCTTCACGACTGGCTCAAATGCGACCACTGTTTTCACTGATCCCTTTACGGGCACCTTCACAGCTTCAGTTTTACAAGAGACCGAATACAATGTGACCGTTGAAGGTATCACTGCTGAATATCTGCCCTACACAGACACACTCACGACTTCCACACCAACGCTAATTTACGACGTCGAGTTGTTGGTGGCCGCAGAAGGTTGTGGTACTGCGGGCTATGCCGTCAGCGGCGTGGTCGAAGATTTTAATTCCCTGGCGCTGCCCGCTGGATGGTCTACCTATGACTATATTGGCAGTGGACAAGTCTGGCATTTCCATGATCCCCGCGGCCGCGGCAACCAGACCGGTGGCGAAGGTGGGTTTGCAATGGTCGACTCTGACTGGTACGGTTACGGTAATGGTCAGTTAACCGGTCTTCGCACACCCGTGCTAGATTTCACCGGCGTACCAACAGTAACACTCGAATTTGAGAGCTATGTTCGCCGCTACAGCGGCCAATATCAATCAGTTAGAGTTTCAACTGATGCTGGTGCTACCTGGACCACTGCCCTGAACCTGCCCGACGTGACTCAAGCCTTTAGTTATTCCATCGATCTCAGCACTAATCTTGCCAATGAATCTCAGGCTATGATTGAGTTCCTCTTTGAAGGGGACTGGGGATACTACTGGCAGGTTGATAATGTTTTGGTAGGCGATCCGAACTGTGAGATGATTCCGGGCGGCGCTGTCGCCGGCTATGTATTCGATGATAATGCAATCGATGTCAAACTGATCGGCGCCACAGTCGCAACCGAAGCAAATGCTGTTGAAACCATGGCATTTGCAGACGAGGCCGGCAATGGTCTTTACTGGATGTTTGAACCCACTGACATTGACCCTGAAGATGTGGAATTCACCGTTAGCAAGAACCAATATGAAACCGCAACCGAAACCCGTTCTATAGCCCAGGATGCAGTCAATCATTATGATTTCATTCTCGGGACCGGGTATCTCGTTCCTGAACCGCTCGCATTGGAAATGACTATGGAATTGGGCGCTCCGGATGAAACCCAAACTCTAACTCTGCTCAATAGTGGCACAGGTGCAGCTGAATTCATAATTTCCGAAAAGAACCTGGGCTTCAACCCACTGGGCATTCATATCCCGGCTTTCACCGGTGAGATTGAGAAGAGCGGAATTCCCTCATCAATGTTGCGGGATCCTGAGGCAGCCACAAACCATAGCGGCATCAGACTGAATGGAAAAGCCGCAGATTATGGCATTACTGCTGCCCCACCGGCTTATGGCATTGACCTGCTTAACGACAGCCTGTACAACTGGCCTGACGCGGCCGTCCCGGGAACATCAAACCTGGTCGGAACTCCCTCAGCCACATCAATTTTCGCTGGTGACTTTATGGGTGCCGATTTTGATACCCTTTATGCCATCAGCTA
>CAZHXQ010000149.1:0-2048 GCA_964536465.1 uncultured Anaerolineaceae bacterium | reverse complement strand
GTGATACATTATTTATGGGCGATAAAGGTGTCATCAAACTAAAAATCAAGTCAGCACGTGCCTCTCAAGAGTTCTATCTTACAGTCCAGATCAATAACCAGTTTGGAGAACCGATTCTCTATTATTATGATCAATTTAGAAAATTCCTCACAGACCAGAATGCCACTTTCTCATCCCTTTTTGATCTTGGCAATTTATTTTTGTTACCAGGTAGATATTCCATAACTATTTGGTTGGGAAAGCCAGGTATGGAGGAGTTTGATTATGTGAAAAACATCTCAACGTTTATGATTATTCAAGGTGAAAAAATTCCAATTACTGACAGGCTCAGCCAAAGATTTGGATACGTCTACAAAAATCTTCACTTACTTGAATAATCTTTACGAAACTGTTTTCGTCCAGGTTTGATGTTAGCGAAATGATGCTTATTAGTCCGGTTAATAAAGATCAGCTTAATCTGCTGAAAGTAACTTTCGATGAGGTATATTCTTAATGTTGTATTTGAACATTGGTTGTGGATCTAGATTCCATCCTGATTGGGTGAACCTTGACCTGAAATCTAATACACCTTTCATCCGAGCCGCTGATATTAGCAGAGGCATTCCATACCCAGATCAAACCTTCTCTGTTGTTTATCATTCACACCTACTAGAGCACCTGCAAAAGCAAGAAGCATTTAGTTTTATCCAAGATTGCTATCGGGTCCTAAAACCAGGAGGAGTCATTCGAATAGCGGTGCCCGATTTGGAACAGATCGCCAGATCTTACTTGTCTGTTCTGGAAAAGTCATTGGAAAAACAGTACGACTTTCAATTTGATTATGATTGGATGATGCTAGAACTCTATGACCAGACAGTCCGTGAATTTTCTGGTGGAGATATGTTAAGGTACTTGCGTAAAAATCTGGTCCCAAATTTAGATTTTGTGTACAAACGGATAGGGGGAGAAGCTAAAAAAATTGTCAACGCTACTCAAACTAATCTAATTATAAAGAAAAGAAACGAAACCGATCTTCAAAAAATAATCGAAATTTTTCGTCATCTTCAATCGCATGCCAAGGAAAAACTATTACGGGCTATCTTGGGTAGTCAAGATTACAAGGCTCTCAAAGTAGGCCGATTCCGACTTTCAGGAGAAGTACATCGATGGATGTACGATCGGTTCTCTCTCCAAAGACTGCTTGAAGAAGTTGGGTTCGTGCAGGTCACTAAACAGGATGCAGATAGGAGCCTTATAAGCAATTGGACGAGCTTTAATCTTGATACGGAGCCTGATGGATCAGTTTATAAACCGGAATCATTGTTCATGGAGGCTGTCAAACCTTCACGATGAAAATTCTACACATTAACACAATGGATGTGGGAGGCGGTGCTGAAAAAGTTGCCATGGATCTCCATTGCCTCAATCTCAGCTCAGGATTGGATTCCAAAATGATTGTTGGCAGAAAACGATCTGATCTTCCTTCGGTTCATGTGATTCCTCCTACAAAGTGGAATCGATTTTGGTCAAATATTGAGAACAGGCTTATTCAGTCTAACATGATCGGTCCATACCTTTTGCAAAAACTCATTAAAGGGATCAAAGCACCTCGGTTGGAATATGCACGAAAGACTGGCAAGGAAAATTACCACTATCCTGAATCAAGACGCTTGGTAGCTAAACTGTCGAAAGGCATTGATGTTATCCACATGCACAACTTGCACTCCAAGTACTTTGATCTGCGGATGTTACCTTCCATATCAAAAAAAATACCATCAGTGCTTACCATGCACGATGAATACTTGATTACCGGTCATTGCGCTTATACCCTTGGATGTGAACGCTGGCGAATTGGCTGTGGTGAGTGCCCACATCTGGAAACCTACCCTGCGGTTAACCGTGATAATACCAGATACAACTGGGACAGAAAAAACAATCTATTTTCGAAGAGTCAATTGACACTGGTAACGCCCAGTCTCTGGTTGGCTCGCCGGGCAAGAGAATCATTTTTATCTCACCTGCCTGTCAAATTTATTCCAAACGGTATCAACCTTGAGGTTTTCAGACCT
>CAZHXQ010000148.1:263-2069 GCA_964536465.1 uncultured Anaerolineaceae bacterium | reverse complement strand
TGGTAACTATCCTGCTTTTGGGAAGTTACAGCCTGTTGGTCGGCGCCAGCGCTTCAGTTGTCAGGGCTGCTTTTATGGGCTCGTATGCCGTCCTCGGCAATTCTATCTCCCGCAAGGGGAACACGCTGAATAACCTGGGTGTCAGCGCGCTTTTGATGGTGATATTGAACCCACACCTTCCCTGGGATCTAGGTTTTCAGTTTTCAGTCATGGCGACGTTAGGACTATCTCTATTTGCTGGACCCTTACGGGCGCGACTGGAAGTCAGTTTAGGCAAGCGCCTGGAGAAAAAAACCGCCCTGGCTGTCAGCAACCTGGTATCAGAAACCTTCCTGCTCACCATGATTGCTCAGGCACTGGTGTTGCCCCTTAGTATCTGGCATTTCCGGGAAGTAACCTGGCTGTTTCTGATTGCCAACCCACTGATATTGCCGGTTCAGCCGGCAGTAATGGTGCTGGGATTGGTAGCCATGAGCGCGGGTTTACTTTGGCTGCCTCTCGGGCAAATTTTGGCCTGGATAGCCTGGCCTTGGGTGGCTTACAGTAACCGCATGGTTGTTTGGCTGGCGAGTCTGGTGCCAGGAAGTTGGATTTTGCCGCAATTCAACCTGTTCTGGGTTTTTTTGTATTATCTGGCTTTCTTTTTAGCGGTCTTTCGTCCAAAACGTGGCAAATTTGCCAAAACCCTTTTTCAACCACAATACATTTTGCCCGCACTGGCTGGGTTGACACTGATTGTCTGGTTGGGAGTAAGCTCCGCGCCTGATGGCAGGCTGCATATCTTTATCCCCAATCAACCGGAGCAAACCTTCATCCTTCTGGAAGGTGGAGAGGGACAAACCATCCTGGTAGCTGGTAGCGCAGGCGCCGAGAGCCTGGTAGACCAGGTTTCCAAACAGCTTCCTCTTTTTTCTAATCGGTTGGATAGTCTCATCGTTCCGAATTGCAAGCGATCGAGCCTTTCAGGACTGTTTGTGTTGGCATCAAAGTTGAAAATCAGGCAGGTTCTGTGGGGCTGCGAGCCAAAGACCAATCAAACCAGCCGAAATTTGTACGATTTGCTGGAACGGGAAGGTGTTCTTCAAAACACCTTGACCTCGAATGACCTGCTCAGTGACGGCCGACTGAAGCTGGCTTTCCATGCAGGCAAGGAAGGGATCTCAGGGTTACAGCTTGAGTATGGAGAGCTGTCCGCGGGTCTGTTGATGCCCGGTGTCAGCATTGAAGATTGGACCGGAACACCACTCTGTGAAAACCTGACCACCCCATCTCAGAGCAGTTCACTGTTGTTGTCCTGCAACCGAGAACGCTTGTTAACAAATAATGACCCAAACATAGCAGAGAGCGCAAGAGTGTTACCTGAGTGGTCAGAGATGACCAGCGACGGAGCTGTGATAAATTTCTTAAATCCATGACGAAAAACGGCATTAATTTCATCAAGGCTATAAGATATTCAACCGTTGGCTGTGAGCGAATAGCCTCACAAATAATCGCAAGTAAACCCTGTATCCCCAAGAGTTTCTCTCACCGATAGGTTGGACCATTTTTAAACTTAGACTGCTTAAAACATAGGACACGGGAGGTGACTTTAAGCCCACAAATGATTCTAAAAACACCTGTTTGTAAGATGACGCGGCTTGAAGATTTGACTTCATAAGTCAATAAAACCCGATAACCGTTCTTTTGCGTAAATCTGAGCCCAAATTCACTGGCAACTTCACGGTTTCGACGGATGGACTTGCTCCTGGTCAGCATACACTCTTTGTTGAGGCTCTGGACAATGGTGGCGCCTGGGGTCCACCGACA
>CAZHXQ010000148.1:0-253 GCA_964536465.1 uncultured Anaerolineaceae bacterium | reverse complement strand
CCTCAGTCGAAGAAACACCTGTCATCACGCCCACAGCCGAACCTACCCTGCCACCGGTGATTATCGAAAAATACTACCTCCCTTTGATCGAAGCGCAACCATAATTTGATCGTAACCAAAACGATTGCATTTCTAAATTAAAGCAAAGACACCGGCAAACGCCGGTGTCTTGTTGATAAACAAATATCGAGTTTTATCGCCGAGTGATGGCACGGTAGATGAGCAGCACAATAATTGCACCGATCACAGCTGC
>CAZHXQ010000147.1:0-2098 GCA_964536465.1 uncultured Anaerolineaceae bacterium | reverse complement strand
GGGACCTGCCGTGGGAAATCCTGACAGGCATTATGCTGTGGGCGATCTTGTGGTTCAATAACGGCAAACTGGGCAAGAAATCTGCGATTTACCTAATGGTGATTTATTTTATTTACATCATTTTCCGCGGGCTTTTCTTCAGTGTCGATTTCTAACCACCACTCGAATGAAACCAGCATCTATGGTGTCGGCTGCGCGATGGTCAAAAGCCAGGGTGCAAAGCGGCTCTGGTCGCGCAGGGTCTGGTAAGAACGGTAGGCTTGTAGAAAAGTCTGCGAGCTCAGGTCTTCTGCATCTTGGGCAGAATTGACACAGATAAACTTGATAGAGTTATAAGATTTTTTAGTGCTGTCAAACCGCCCCCGCTATTCAGGTGACAAAAGCGGATAATTTTGCCAGGGCATTGGCGTTATCCCGCGGATGTGAAAAGTCAATGGGGATGTTAAATTCATTTCCTGTTCTTTTATAAGGACGAAAAACCAAGCAGAATGTTGGTCTCTTATATTGCCAGTTTGGACCCTTCCTTTTAAATGAAAAAGCGTGTATACTATTTAGTTAGGAGAACTAACTAGTATGAAGTTGACATTAAACCAGCGATTTCAAAGTTTGATGCTGCGCTTTCACCAATTGGGTGGAGAGCTGCCAGCGTTGGAAAAGTATGGCATCACGCCGGCGCAGATTGTCTATCTCGATTATCTGGGCAAACACCCTGATTGTCAGCTGAGCGACCTGGCAGCAGCATTGCAATACAAGCCAGCCAGCGTCAGCACAATGGTCAGTGCTCTGGAGAGAAAAGGTCTGGTCAGCAAAAACCCGGAGGAAGAGGATGGCAGGGCCCTGGCACTAAGCCTGACACCCAGGGGGCGCGCAATTGTAGCTGAAATTGAAAGATTTCGTTCCAGGCGGGTGGAACGCCTGCTGGAAAAGCTTGATCAGGAAGAGAAAGAAAGCCTGATGAGGCTATTGGAAAAAACAATATTGAAAGAAGAGGAAAATTGATATGCCCCAACCAATAATGATGAATGTTGTCCGTTTTCTACACAACCTGTTCACTGCGTTTTGGATAGGCGGGATACTGACGCTGGCGATTGTGATCTTGCCCGGCATCCGCAAACACCCCAAAATAAGCGAGCCGATGGTGGTGGCCGATGTTATCCAGGAGCGCTTGAGTGTGGTCGTGTTGGTCTCAATGGCCGGTCTGGCGATCACGGGGTTTCTATTGGGACGATCATCAAAAAGCTTTACGGGACTGTTCGGGTTTGGCACGCCCTATATGACTGCCCTGTCGATCAAGCATGGTCTGATGATCCTGATGGTGGTTTTGGCTTTTGTGCGTCGTTGGTTAAATAAGCGCATTAAAACCGAAGCTACCGCTGCGCTGCAAAAAGCCTCGGGAGCTGTTTTGATTCTCAACGCGCTTTTTGGAGTGGCGGTTTTGTTTTTGTCGTCTATGATCTAAGCATTTTTGAGAATTTCCTCGCGAGACGCAGGAAATTTCGGGTGAGCCGCGACGCAGGTTTGCGCTCTGGCAGGCCGGGCGGGCACGACCATGTTGTTAACCCAGTTTGAACGAGTTTGGGATATTGGTCGAAAAAAGCCTTGACTTAATGTCAGGTTTGCCTATAATCAGTCTTTGTGCCCCTAAAAAGGGGAGCAAGAACCTTCAAAAAGAGAAAAGAACCCGAATTTTGCGGATAAGTTCAGAGATGTACGAAACGCAAGATTCATCCTTGACAAACAGAATAGAATCATCTATACTAATTGTTCCAAGGTGCTACATCAAATGATTGCGCCTAAGAGCGCAGTGATTGATAACAAAATAGCTTTGGGTCCGAGAGATCTAATGAGATAAGCCCTGATGCCGGCTGAGTAAACGAGCCGGCGCTTTTGTCTGAAAAAAGGGCTTGACAGAGTAAGAAGTGTCCATTAGAATACGCTCTCTTGAAGTCAGAACCTTAACAACTGAAAAGTGATAGGAAGAAATGCAAGACAATTAATAAAGGTAAGAAATACAAGCCTCGTTAATGAAATTTCCGTAAAAAAATGAAAACACCGTAAGGTGATAAATTTTAGCGGAGAGTTTGATCCTGGCTCAGGA
>CAZHXQ010000146.1:1675-2180 GCA_964536465.1 uncultured Anaerolineaceae bacterium | reverse complement strand
GATCGAAAGACATTTAATCGTAACGTTTCCGCGAGCAAAACCGAAATTGAGTGTTTTTCAAGGATTCTCACAAAAGGTACTCAAATTGTTTATCAAATGATCCCAAGCGATAAACCGATTCCTATTCAAAATTTTATTAAATAACAACAAGAGGAGAGATATGTCTGTACTTCAAGCAATATTTGTAGCATTACTTTATTATTTATGTAACAGTACTTGGGGGTTAGGCGTTGGTTGGTGGACACTCATGAGGCCACTAGTTTCGGGATTCCTAACAGGAATTATTTTAGGCGATCCTACAACCGGTGCGGTGGTGGGAGCCCAGATTAACGTCCTTTATCTGGGTTGGATCGGTGCTGGCGGAGCATTGCCCAGTGACATCGCGCTTGCCGGTGTTGTTGGTACCGCATTAGCAATTACTGGTGGTGTGGATGCGAATACCGCGATGGCTTTAGCAGTCCCTGTCGGATTGTTGGGCTCGATTATCTGGGTAACCAAGATGACC
>CAZHXQ010000146.1:0-1665 GCA_964536465.1 uncultured Anaerolineaceae bacterium | reverse complement strand
AGGGGATACTAAGAATTTCTGGATAGCAGACACCCTATTACCGCAGTTGATGCTCTTCCTATTCTCTTTCATTCCTTGTTTCATTCTGGTTTATTTTGGAGCAAGCCATATTCAGACAGTCTTGCAATTCCTTGGTGATAAGGTTGTAAACGTCCTGTCGATTATCGGCGGTATGCTCCCTGCTGTTGGTATCGCTCTGACACTGAAATCGATCTTTAAAGGTCAATCCATAATTTTCTTCTTTCTTGGTTTCCTGCTAGTGCAATACTTCCACCTGAACTCGATTGCAGTCGGGTTCTTATCACTGGTTATCACTATTGTTTACATGCAGATCAATTATATGATCAATCCAGTAAAGGCATCCACGGACCCGGCACTCGCAACAGCAAAAACTGAAAAGAAAGCGTTTGTGCTGCTTGACAAGAGAACCATTCGACGTTCATGGTTCAATTGGATAATGTTCAACCAATCCAACTATAACTATGAACGAATGCAGGGTACTGGTTTCTGCCGGGCTATGCTGCCAGTGATCAACAAGCTGTATCCCAAAGATCCAGAAAAACGTGCTGAGCGGATGAAACTGCAGATGCAGTTCTTCAACACCGAACCACAGTGGGGTGCCTGCATCGTAGGTCTAACAGCAGCTTTCGAAGAAAAGAAAGCTCAAGGTGCTGAGGATATTAGCGATGAGATGATTACTTCGACTAAGACGGGGCTAATGGGCCCACTGGCTGGAATCGGTGATACGATTGACGGCGGTGTGATCACCCCATTGTTGTTGAGCCTTTTCATCGGGATCACTGGCACGACCGGAAACCTGGCTGGGCCAATAGGCTATATTATTGTAGAAGCCGCATTCATGTGGTCAATCTACTGGATGTCTTATAAACTCGGCTATGAAAAGGGAAGCGAAGCAATCTTGAACTTCCTGGAAAGTGGACGTATAAATCAGCTCATTTTGGGCGCTTCGATTCTCGGTTGTATGGTTTTAGGTTCGCTTGTTGGCAATTTTGTAAAACTGAATGTCGGAATCAACATTCCTGTGGGTGGTGATCAAATCTTCAATATCCAAACACAATTATTTGATGCCATTTTGCCCGGTATATTGCCATTATTACTGACATTGGGTTGTTATTGGCTCTTGAAAAAAGGTTGGACCTCCGTGCAGGTAATTTTACTGCTGACGGCTGTGGGTCTGGCCGGTGGATTACTGGGCATACTTGCCTAGAATGGGAATAAATTGGTGCGTAATGGCTTTTGACGATAAAAACAAATCCTTTTCGATTGAAGAATATCAACTCCACAATCGTAAATTGCAGGATGAAATGCGCATGCAGGGTGTCGATATGCTACTCTTATCAACACCGGAAAATATCTACTATTCTACAGGTTACAGATCCTGGTATACGTCAAGTCTGTTTCGCCCAGTCTATGTTTTAGTACCACTTAAAGGCGACCCCGCAATCATCTTGCGCATCCTTGAGAAAACGACGGTTCAATTTACTAGTTGGACTCCTAACATCTATTGCTGGGGTACCGATTCAAGGAAGCTCGGAAAGCTGGATATCAGCGACCCCCTTGATGGTGTACAAAAAGTAATTCATGATTTGGCACCTTCAACTAAAACCATTGGACTGGAGGTGGGCGATGGCTTGAATTATGCTT
>CAZHXQ010000145.1:0-2196 GCA_964536465.1 uncultured Anaerolineaceae bacterium | reverse complement strand
TCATTCTGATTGGCGTAGTGATTTTTAATCGGGTGGAAAAAACCTTTATCGACACCGTCTGAAGTTTTGCTCTTTCTATCCTGATCTTCACAAAATTCACTCAAAATCAATAAATGCGGATAACAAAAAAAAGTTGGTTCGTTATTGCCTTGCTGGCAACCCTGCTTATAATCCTGGCGTTTATTCTGCCAGGCGGGGTTCGCGCTGCTGCCGACAATAACCTTTGGTCAATATCCTTTATTAAGGGTCACATTGCTGAAAGACTGACTTCTCAACAACTGTCAGCCTCTCCAGACACCCACGCGCATGCCAGCATCCTACAGGCTCGCCAGGCTATGGCAAATGGCGATAATCAGCAGGCCCTCAGAATGCTCGAAAATCTAACCTCCACAAACGACCCGGTCTTCCTGGAAACCTATGCGGAATTGTTGTTCCTCGTGCAGCGTTATCCGGAGGCGCTCGAAATTTGGAAGGACCTCGGGCGTTACAACAAAATTGAACACGCTGCCAGAAGCTTGAACAACAACAATCATGTGGATATGGAGATTTTTGCATGGCGGAAAGCGTTCGATATTCGCCCAGACATATATAAACGAATTTTAATATATGCGGAACTTAGTAAGGCTAATAACCTCAGGGACTCAGGCAACTTTTCGGAAGCCCTGCCTCAATATCTTTCTCTCATAGACGAGTTTCCTTATGATGTGGAAGCTTATTCCGATTTGTCATGGGCATATTGGCTGCAAGGTCAATCAGATCTTGCAGTGACAACTATAGCTAAAGCCATGGAAATTCCTTCTACAAACATTCAATTTTATATGCGGGCTGGAGAAATTTTCGAGCAAAGTGGCCAAATCGAAAAAGCTTTGGATGCTTACCAAAATGTGCTGCGAATAGACCCAAAAAGAGAATCCGCTCTCCAGGCTATCGAGCGGCTTAAAAAACCGAATTGACAAGATCATTGGATAACAACAATACTCTTTTAAATAAACCAGATTTCTTGACAGCAAATCAGCAACAACTTGCCGCCATCACCCTTCTCGCCATATTTGTGCTCACCTCCGCTCTCTATGCCATTCTCATGCTGCGGGATGACCTGCCTTTGGTGGGACTGTTTTTGCTTGGGGTTTTATGGCTGGTTTATTTGATTGCCTACCGTGGGGTAAGCCACGCCACCCCCATGGACATACCTGTTTTGGGATTGCTGATCCTGCTTCCGATCAACTTTTTCATCTCGGCTGCGCCCCAGTTGACGCTTGTGAGGGTCTATCATCTTCTTTTGAGTTTTTCGATCTTCTTTACCGTCGTCCGACTGGTTCATTTTAGAAAGCATCTCCCCATACTTATTTTCAGCATGATTGCCCTGGCTTTTGGAATGGGGGTTTTGGGCTTGTTGGCCACCGACTGGTCAGAGGGAATATTGCGCTTCCTCACCCTGGTTTACAAAGCCCTCCCCCGGCTCAATTCGCTTGTTCCCGGGGCAAGTATTAACAAAAACACCATGGGCGGTGCTCTCACCTTTTTCCCGCCACTACTATTGAGCCTCCTTTGGGACAGCACAGCTTTCCAACGCCTGACATCAAGATATGCTCGCCTGAAGAAGTTCCCAATCTGGTTATATAAGCTATTACTCTTGCTCACTTTCGTTTTAGTCATTGCGGTTTTGTTTCTAACACAATCGCGGGGCGCCTGGCTTGGGACCGCAGTGGGACTCTTCATATTTTTGGTCTGGAAGGACAAACGCTTTCTGCTGGCAATTCCCTTAGGCGCCCTGGCTGTGTTTTTGTTGGCGAACGAATTTGGCCTCAACAGCCTATCCGGCGTAATTAATCTATTGGATCAGGGTCAGGATGCCAGTTTGCAGAGCCGTCTGGATATCTGGGCCAGGGTCATCAGCATGATCAGAGACTTCCCAATCACTGGTGTTGGGTTGGACGCCCTCAGCAGGGTTTTCCCGGTTTATTTCAACCCATTTCTCTTCAACGAACCTCCCGCCCTGCTTTACCATGCTCACAACAGCTTCCTATCCGTTGCGATTGAGATGGGCATCCCGGCTCTAACTTTATGTGTTGCGTTGCTCAGCAGCTTTGCCGCCATGGCCTGGTACGCCTGGAAAGGTGCCCGCACCATCAACCGCGTGCTGATTATGGGTTTGGTCTGCGGTATGATCTCGCATCAGGTCTTCGGTCTGATGGA
>CAZHXQ010000144.1:0-2230 GCA_964536465.1 uncultured Anaerolineaceae bacterium | reverse complement strand
CTTCATGCAGGAAGCAGCCAAAGACAACTCCTTTTGCGCCATCGACAGAGATGGAAGAATAACAACGCTTTTATCCGACGAGGTACTGCAGAAATCGCGCATTCTCCGGGTCAGAAAACCTCAGGTGACGATAAACCTCAGACTCTTCCAGCTTTTCGCTCAGTGGTTTGGGCAACAATCGATCGAGTATTGGATCACTAACAAACTCAACCACATCTTTTCGCCGCTGTTCATTCATTTGGTTTTTGAAAAAATTGCCACGATGTCCCGAGAGGAGTCTGATACCCTCCCACCAAGGTTTCCATGGCCATGAGACTTAAAGCTCTAATAGTTTTAGCCATCGTCATTATCTTCATCCTCCTCGTCGAGATTTGAACCACCAGGGTCTGGTTGGTTCAGGTGGAAAAAGAACACAAGGATCGGCAAGAAATCATCCCCAAAAGGAAAAAGACAACCTGAGTTATTATTTTGGTCTGAGCCCATTAGCATTCTCCACCCAGTCTGGTCAAAAGTAAATTATACCTTTACTCAATCGGCGAATTGATAGCTTATGCTACGCAGAATACATCCTTTATAAGGACAGAAACTATGTTACAAGATTACTCAGACTTCCACCAAAGTTACCTTACCCTGGTCGTCCAGGAAGCACAGCTGACCGCTAACAGCCTGCCCCAACTTGGAGGACACAACCGCTTTATATTGTCGAACCTGGGGAGCATACAACTGAACAAGCTGGTCTTTTTGGGCTAATGTACTGATGTGGTCGCTCTTAAAGTCAACGATATGCCAGCCATTCACATCTCGATAAAGCAGGTCGATGACTCTGTTCTCCACCTTGTGTCCCACCATATAACTATACGGCAATTCCGAGTAGCGTTCCTGGGCAAGATTGATTACCTGCCAGAGATGGTGCCCACGAAATCGGACTAATAAATCGCTGGCATGTGCCACCACTTCCTGGCGCATGCCTTCAGTGACAAGCCCAGCCATCCATGCTTCCGATTCCAAAAGGGTGAGTAGAGCGGGATCTCCGGGGAAAAGCCAACGCTGAAGTGCTTTGTGTACGATAAGGCCAAGCACTTTGCCTGAAACCGGGCCATCAAATTGGGTTATATGCCAGAATTGTAACGCCTGAATTTTTTCCTGCTCATCGGGCAGATCTACCCGCCCAGTGTCTTCCACCGCCTTGTAGAGTGGTGGCTGGTCTGACACCTCTGGTTGTTTCGGAATCTCAGCTTTCGTTCGGAGTGAATTCCCTTGGGGCGCTTCTAACATGCAGACTGCACGTACAGGATAGTTATTACCGGTATGGGTGATGAACGCTTCGCCGCTTCGCTTTGAATATTCGAGAGAAGGAAACCCAAGTGCTTCGTCCAATGTCCCAGCCCAGCCTGGCATTTTCACTAAGCCAGAACTGTCATAGGTCGCATGGCTGCTGATTATCAGTTTGGACTGTGCGCGAGTTAGCGCAACATACAGCACTCGTAAATCTTCACAATCATCCTGATCGCCATCCGAGAATTTCGCCAATCTAAATAACATCGGCGATGGGTCCAATTTAAATGTAACCCCAAATTCGTCTGATAAATACAAAATGTCTCTGCTTGAGGGCTTCCCTCGACCAGCGTCTGCCAAAATCACAATCGGATATTGCAAGCCTTTGGATTTATGAATGGTCATGAGACGGACAGAACCTTTGGCTTCGGTTGGGGCTTCTCCCTCACGGGCACCAGCATCGTTAAGTGTTTCCAGCATGCCAAGGAATTCACGCACTGTGACCGCTTGGCTCAACTGGGTATCCGCTAAGAGTTTATCCACGTTGCGCCATAGCCGACCGCCTGCTTTGCTTGCTTTTCCATCCTCAGCCCCAATATCCACGGTCGCCAGCATAGCGCGGTAATCGACTTCATCAATTACCCGCTTAAGCAGTTCGGCTACCGGAACCCGATCTACAATCGGGATCAATAAATTTAGAATCCTCAAAACACGTTTGGCACTGTACCGATCTTGATCGCTCAAGTCTCCCAAGTCGCCCTGAAGCGCGTCCCAGTAAGGAATATCCAACTGGCGCAGCTGGAAGAGGGCAGCGTCACTCAACCCAAACGCAGGTGACCGCAACAAGCCGGCAAATGCAAGATCATCGAGGGGGTCAGCAATTGCACGAAGGATATTCAGCAGATCGCGAATTTCAGGACGATCATAAAAGCCCTTGCCAGCCACGGTCATGAAG
>CAZHXQ010000143.1:0-2230 GCA_964536465.1 uncultured Anaerolineaceae bacterium | reverse complement strand
TGCAGCTGAAGCTCAAGTATATTGGCGAAAGACGTCACCGTCGCTCGTTGATTACCGGGATACAGCGCGTAAGCCGCCCTGGCTGCCGCGTGTACACGTCTAAGAAGGAAATCCCCTGGGTTCTTTCGGGTATCGGTATCGCGATTTTATCAACCCCTAAAGGTGTCATGACCGGCCATCGCGCCCGCAAGATTGGCGTTGGCGGCGAGATCCTTTGCAAGGTTTGGTAGGAGGTAGAAAATGTCGCGTATAGGAAAAATGCCTATAACCCTGCCCAAGGGTGTAGAAGTAAAAATCGATGGGAATAAGGTTCACGTCAAGGGCCCAAAGGGCGAATTGGAAGAAACCTTTTCTCCTCGGATTGAGATTAAGATGGAAGACGGCACAATTACTGTGACCCGCCCAAACGATGAACCCCAGGTTCGCGCTCTGCACGGCACCACCCGAGCTCTGCTAAACAATATGGTTGTTGGCTGCAGCGAAGGTTTTGAAAAAGTGCTTGAGTACAAAGGCGTTGGTTACCGTGCTGAGCTGAGTGGCAAAGACCTGGTTTTGAACCTGGGATACTCTCATCCCATTAATGTGCCCGCTCCTGAAGGCATCACTTATGATGTCGACGCCAAGGCGCGCACGATCAAAATAGCCGGTCGCAACCGCCACCAGGTTGGTTTGATTGCTTCTGAAATCCGGGCACTGCGCCCGCCAGAGCACTATCATGGCACTGGCATTCGCTATGTGGGTGAAGAAGTGAAACTCAAAGCTGGTAAGGCTGGAAAGACTGGTTAGTAGAGGTAGACAATGGCTAAAAAATCAAGAAATCAAGCTAGATTGCACCGTCACGCTCGTGTCCGCAAGAAGGTTTACGGCACACCAGAACGCCCTCGCATGAATGTGTTCCGCAGTATCAGTGATATCTATGTACAGATCATTGATGATCACAGCGGCACCACCCTGGCGTCGGCTTCCAGCATTGACGCTGCTCTGCGTGAAACGCTTAAAGGCAAGTCTAAGGTGGAACAAGCCCAATTAGTTGGTGAAGAAATTGCCAAACGGGCCAAAGATAAAGGCATCAATACCGTGGTTATGGATCGCGGTGGCTATATCTATACCGGTCGCGTGAAATCGCTGGCTGAAGGCGCTCGTAAGGGCGGGCTGGAGTTCTAAAAAGGATATTATGGATAATTTTCAAGCATTAGAACCACAATTTGATGAACGCGTAATCGACATCGCCCGTGTGGCGAAGGTTGTCAAAGGCGGAAGGCGCTTCTCTTTTAGAGTGACTGTCGTGGTCGGTGACAACAACGGTAATGTCGGGCTGGGCACCGGTAAAGCTGGCGCAGTGCCGGACGCAATCCGAAAAGCAACCGATCGCGCTCATAAGAACATGCACAGGATCAGTTTGTTGGGCACAACTATTCCCCACGAAGTGATCGGCACCCAAAGCGGCGCAAGGGTAATGCTCAAACCGGCTTCAGCTGGTACCGGTGTTATCGCTGCTGGTGGAGTCCGCGCGGTTTGTGAAGCCGCGGGAATTAAAGACATCCTGACCAAATCGCTGGGCAGTTCCAATATGCTCAATATCGTTCAGGCGACTTTCGACGCGCTTTCACAATTGAAATCGCCTGCAACTGTCGCGGCGGAACGCGGTAAGGATGTCGAAGATGTGACCCCATATTGGGAACGGGGGAAGAATGGCTAAGAAACAGAAAAGCAAGATCCTCCGTGTAAAACAAGTCAAGAGCGGCATCGGTTACCCCGTTCGGACCAAAAATACACTTAAAGCGTTGGGCTTCCGAAGCGTTGGCGATGTTGTTGAACATCAGGAAAACGATGCCCTGTTAGGTATGCTGGATAAGGTCTCCCATCTGGTTGAGATCGAGACAGTGGATGAGGAGAAGTAAGCATGCAGTTACACGATCTTAAACCCAATGAGGGTAGTAAGAAGAAGCGCAAGCGCGTTGGTCGTGGCATGAGTAGTGGCCACGGCAAGACTGCTGGTCGCGGAACCAAGGGTCAAAACGCCCGCGCCGGCGGTGGCGTTCGGCTGTATCACGAAGGTGGCAACCTGCCTTTCTATCGCAAACTGCCTTTCCTTCGCGGTGTTGGTTTCACTCCCCGCAACCGCGTTCGTTACGCTGAAGTCAACCTGGATTCTTTGCAGGATTTTAAGGCTGGCAGCGAAGTCACCCCCGAAACCTTGAAGGATGCCGGTATTTTGAAAAAAGGTAAA
>CAZHXQ010000142.1:0-2303 GCA_964536465.1 uncultured Anaerolineaceae bacterium | reverse complement strand
AAAAAGGGCAGTGAGATTTTGCTCAAACTTTTCTCAACCAACCTTCCTTTTGACTGGGAGGTAGCTATGGCTGGAAAGATCCAGGATAAACTGACGGTATTGAGTGGAATCGACGACCTCGACTTCAAAGTTAAAGCCTGGAAAACCAGTGACTGGTCTTTCCGCTGGACATTAAGTTCTTTGCGAATGTTCCAGGTGGGACTATTTCCACTGCTGCCGTTTTATGACAACCGCCTGGTCGATTATTTTCTGCGGGTGCCGGGTGAAATGGTGGCAGGGCGGAAACTGCAGATTGATTACCTCAAACGTTATGCACCTGACCTGGCAAAAGTAAACTGGCAGCCTTACAACGCGAATCTTTACCAATACCAAAATTTTAACACCTGGCTCTTGCCCCGCAGAGGCATTCAGAAGTTGAAGCGAATCCTGTTCCCACAGCCAATTACTCAGCGCAACTGGGAGGTGCAATTCCTTAATAAACAGGGGCGGTCAGGCTTGAAAGTCTATTTACTGGAACACGGACTCAAATTGCATCAACTCTTTTCTGTAAAAGATTTACAACAGTTACTCAATGATTTTTACCAGGAGCCTGACGCATCCAGGGGATATGCGGTTTCAATGCTGTTAACGGTCTCAGCCTGGCTGGAGCAGTATGGCTGATAGTCAACCTCTTCGGATTCTGTTGGTCGGTTTAGGTACATCAGAAGTGACATTTCTCAAGCGTCTGGTTGAGGGTCTTGCCGGGCAAGGCGTGCATATCACCATAAGTTCATCCCGGCAAGAAGTGATCAAAGGCTTTCCTCAAGACAAGGTGGACTGGCTTTGGGCACCCAATTGGCATGGGCCAGTCATTTTGAGGCTATTGCGCATCCTGTTCATGGCGATTAACGCTTTTCCATTGAAGCGTCGATCATGGTTGAAACGGCTGCTGAGGAATGAGAAATCCGCTCGCGCTAAGTTGGCAGCAATTTATCGTTACCTTCCATTTGCTCGTGGTCACTGGGATGTAATTTATTTCCCCTGGAACTCCACCGCTATTGGCTATATAGGGCTTTTTGACTTGGGTATTCCGGTTGTGCTTTCCTGCAGGGGTAGCCAGGTCAACATCAGACCGCACCTGGAAGGGCAAGAGCGGTACGTGGCAATGTTAAAACAGACGTTTGAAAGAGCTGCGGCGGTCCATTGCGTATCTGAGGACATACTGGCGAACGCGGTCGCTTTGGAGCTCAACCCTGACAAGGCGGTCGTCATACGACCCGCTGTTGACCCGACACGCTTTTCGCCGCCTATTGATTACCCACAAAATGATCCCATCAGGTTGATCACAACCGGCTCGTTGATCTGGAGAAAGGGATATGAATACCTGCTGATGGCTCTGCGCCAATTGAAGGATAAGGGACTCACTGCGGAACTGCAAATCATAGGTGAGGGCAAGGACCGTGATCGAATCATGTTCACATCACAAGATTTGGGTATCTTTGACCAGGTGATTCTGCGAGGAAACTTACCTCCAGTAGAAGTGATTAACTGCCTGCGGCAGGCCGATATCTTTGTGCTCTCAAGTTTAAGCGAGGGCATATCCAATGCGGTTTTAGAGGCGATGAGTTGTGGGCTGCCAGTGGTTACCACAGACTGCGGAGGCATGCGGGAAGCAATTAGGGATGGAGTAGAAGGCTTTGTAGTACCCGTCAGAGATCCCGAAGCTCTGGCTGAAGCCTTGCAAAAGTTAGCGCTGGATGCTAACCTGCGCAAACAGATGGGTCAAGTTGGTCGGGAGCGAGTGATAGCACAATTCGACGCTCAATCTCAGATAGAAAGTTTTATTACCATGTTTACGAAGTGTCAAGGACAATGAAAGTATTTGAAATCCCCAAAACAATACAAGACTCCCCTCGGCTCGTTCTGATAGTCCCAGCCTTCCCAAAACTGTCTGAGACTTTTATCGTCAGTAAGTTTGTGGGTTTATTAGAGCGTGGATGGGATGTGCATTTGGTTTGTAATTACAGCGACGCCAAAGATTGGAGCGTGTTCCCTCAACTTTTGGCGCAGCCTGATATCAGAGAGCGTGTTCATGTAACCTGGCCACAAAGCCCTCGCTGGTTGGCGGGTTTACTGATTGTTCCTTCGCTGGTTCGTGGTTTGGCTCGGTCACCTAAAGTAGCCTGGAATTATCTGCGCAAAGGATCTAAACGATTTGGTTGGGATATCCTTCGTCGATTTTATTTGGACCTGGAGTTGATTTGTCTCAAACCAGACATAATCCATTTTGAGTTTGGATCTCTCGCGGTCGGCAGGACGCACCT
>CAZHXQ010000141.1:0-2323 GCA_964536465.1 uncultured Anaerolineaceae bacterium | reverse complement strand
GTATCGTTGCGGTTTTTGGCCTGCCCTACACCACCAACCGCATCACATACAACGGCGAGCACGATCTGGTCATCGTGCGCCTGCTTTCCGTCTGCCCTCCCCTGGCCCTGCGCCCTAATTTTCAGGAGGGCTACCTGGCTGGCACGATGGATATCACCCGTGACTACGCCGATAAATCCGAGCTGGACTTCAACAACCGCCTCATCGCCAAATTCTCCATCCCCAATGATCGCTCGTTTTGGGGCGAGGATTTTAACCCCATCCCAGCCCATCTACTCTTCCCCCCCGATGACAACATGGCTGAAATCGCCCACCGAGTCAAGACACTGGTTATCAGCGAGATGAAAAACATTTTCGTGCTCTGATCTGACCTTATCCCGCGCCAAACAACCCATACTCCTCCACTCCAGACTCCCCCTCACCTGCGTCAATGTAGAAGGCTTTGCGGTACAATCTTAGCGGAAACAAGGCAACGATGTCAAAAAAGAAAAAACTGCGCAATTCCGTCAAAGCGGTCATCATCCGGGATAATAAATTGTTGGTCCTTCGTAAGAAAGACCTTGAAGGAGCCTACACAGTTCTGCCTGGAGGCGGGCAGAAGCACAGTGAAACGCTCCACCAGGCACTCAGGCGTGAGGTCCTGGAAGAGATTGGTGCCAGGGTTAAAATTGGCAGGCTCCTCTATATCCGGGAGTATTTTTCAGAAAAACACGCTTTTCCTCTTCAAGACCACTCCCTGCATCAGGTAGAGTTCTTTTTTAAGTGCAAACTGCTCGAGGCCTACCAGCCGAAAAATGGCCAGGGTCCTGACCCCCACCAATTAGAGGTCATCTGGGTCAGGCTGGACCAACTCGACCAGGTCAATTTTTACCCCATCAGCTTACGAAAAATTCTGGTCGACTTGAAGAACGATGATTCCCCTGTCTACCTGGGCGAATGTAATTAGAAGCCTGTTTTCTTTCCACAATTTTATTCTTTAATAACCCGGTCTGATATTTGATGCTCAGCCTGCTATTGTATTTTTTTGTGAACTACCTTCACTAAAGGTATAATAACAGTGTTAACTAAAGCTTCTTTCCATTCCAAAAGGATACATCATGCGTGAAGGTTTCTTGTCTAATGACCAAATGCTCTTCCTGCAAAAAGAAAAACGCAGCCTGCAAAACGTGCATGCAGCTTTGAGCCATTTTTCTTTGCCTGCAGAGGACCTCAGTAAACTGCAAAACGCCATCGCGCAGCTGGACGAACTTTTCCTGATCGTCACCGCGGGTGAATTCAATGCCGGCAAAAGCGCGCTCATCAATGCCCTCCTGGGCGAAGGTGTGCTTGAAGAAGGCGTGACCCCCACCACTACTCAGGTAACGCTGCTGCGTTGGGGTCAGGAAAACACCCGAACCATCGTCGACGAGGGCTTTGCCATCGTCACCTATCCCCTGCCCCTGCTCAAAGAGCTCAACATGGTCGACTCGCCCGGCACCAACGCCATCAATCGCCAGCACGAGCGCCTCACCAGTGACTACGTCCCCCGCTCCGACCTGGTCTTATTCGTCACTTCCGCTGAACGTCCGCTCACCCAGAGCGAGCGCGTCTTCCTCGAAAAAATTCTGACCTGGGGCAAGAAAATTAGTCTGGTCGTCAACAAGACCGACATTCTCGAAGGGGATGAAGCAGTTGAGCAGGTGCGCGAATTTGTCAGCACCAACGCAGAGATGATCCTGGGCTACCCGCCCGAGATCTTCATGGTCTCTGCCAAACAAGCCCAGCTGGCACAAAAAACCGCCGACCCTGCCGAGGCCGCTCGCCTGCGTCAGCTCAGCGGCATCGACAACCTTGAAAGCTATATCACCCAGACTCTTGACGACAAAAAACGGTTGGAACTCAAATTGCGCAACCCTATTGGCGTGGCATCCAACCTCGAAAGGACCGCCTCTCAGGCCATCGAACTTCAGATCGCCGACATGCAGCAAGATTCCGCCCTCACAGCCGACCTCGAAACCACCATCTCACAGTACCAGCAGGGCTTGCTCGCTGAGATCCCGCCGCGTCTGTCTGAAGTAGAAAATATCCTGATCAATTTTGAAAACCGCGGGCTCGACTTCTTCGATCGCACCATGAAACTGACCAATATCTTCAATCTGGCTAAAACCGACAAGATTAAAGAACAATTCCAGGAAGAAGTGCAGGGCGATGTTTCACAGGCCATCGATAACAAAGTGCGCGGTATGATCGATTGGATGGTCGATAAAGACCTGAACACCTGGTACCAGGTGGCAGGTGCGATGGAACGCCGACAGGTTCAAAGCCAACACGATCTTCCAGGCAG
>CAZHXQ010000140.1:0-2332 GCA_964536465.1 uncultured Anaerolineaceae bacterium | reverse complement strand
GGCAAATTAATATTTAAATTAATTATAAAGGCAGACAACCTGGTGTCAATAGCGCTATTCATTCTGCTGCTTGGTTTTTTTGAGCAAAAATTCGAAAAATAAATTGGAATATTGTCCCATAAGTATCAAAGCAAGCGATATTAATGCGCGTAGCCATAGGAGGAAAAAAAGTAAGGGCGCTGTTTTTTTTGAGTGATGGGAGAGCCAGATGATGAATGCATAGAGCGCTATTTCGATTGCGGGGCAAAACCAAAAAACTGTTGTGGGCACCGTTGTGGGGTGGTAGCGGCTGGGTGGGGGGTGATGGTCACGTTTTCGGAAGGGGGTGGAAAAAAGAGATCACGCCCCATAGCCGACAGCTGACTTCAGGTCTAACGCAAAGGTACATCCTGCTTTTCTCGCACTGCCTGTATCTTATAGATAAACGCAAACAGCATAAAAAATAAGTGGGCTGCGCGCCCACTTATTTTTTTGATAGAAACTTCAGTTACTTGATGGTGGTGAGATAGTTTTCGATGCCCATCTGATCGATCTGGTCAAGTTGTTCTTCGATGTAATCCAGATGTTCGTCCTCGTCTTTGAGGATCCCTTCCAGGAAAGACTTGGTGCGATGGTCATTGGCCTCAGCCACAAGACGGATAGCTTTGTTGTAGGCGGCAATGGCCTCTACTTCAGCTCGGCGGTCGTTTTCAAGCATGCCCTTGACATTGTCGGCGATATGAATATCGTTGAGTTTGCTTACAATGGGCTTGCCTTCCAGAAACAAAATCCGCTCAATCAGGCTTTCGGCATGCTTCATTTCGGTGATAGAGCGTTCTTCAATTGCCTGGTGCAAGACTTCGTAGCCCCAGTCGCCACACATTTCAGCGTGGACGAAATATTGGTTGATCGCAGTCAGCTCGTCGCTGAGAAGGAAATTGAGGGTGTCGATGATTTCTGGTGTACTTTTCATGGTTCTCCTTTTTGAACAGGTCTGTGTACTGCTACAGATTAAGTATACTCCCTCTAACCGTTTTCGGTGAGAGAGTACTAACCTTCAGACCGGCCCGTCGGACCAAGGTTCAATCGGGCCGGCAAGGGGTCATTATCTAAAATTATCCTCCGCCAAAAGGCAGCTCTCAATAACGGTAAATGGCCGCCACGCCCGTTTCTGTGGGCATCAGTTCAGCAGGTAGGATGACCACCTCACCGCCCATCTTCAGCGCCAGAGCCGCCAAATCGTCGAATATATCGTCAATACAGGGATGCTCCAGAGTTCCGAATTCAATCTCACCGCTGGCTTCATCAATCCATCCGGGAACGTGGTGACTGTCGTCGACCAGCAGTGTGGCTACCTTACCCTGCGCGACTGCCCTGGCAACCTCTTCCAGATCTTCACCGGCAAGATCGCGGGACTTCGCGGTAGCATACTGCTCAACCAAAGCGTCCTTTCGCGCCAGATAACGCGGCTCCATTAGCCTCCAGGCACGCTCGCGCAGTTCGTCAATCGAGGCCAGAGAATCGGGATGCACGTCGAGGCTTTTCTCTACCAGAAACGGATTATTGCTGATTTCTCTAAAGAGATGGTGATGCTCGCTGAGCGCCGCCAGGATCAGGGGCAAACCCGACGGCCTGGAGTGATGTTCGAGGATTCCTTTATCGACCGCGCGGAAGAAACGCTCCGCGTCCACGTCTACCTCATCCTTTTTGCCTCCATGGCCGTGGTATACAGCAGTCTGTGAACCACGAACACCGCCAGGTGAGCGGAAGTTGAGGTATGAATCGGTCAATTCGCTGCCCAAAGCCTCTTTTATCGTACGCGGTACGTCAGGGTGCAGTTCAATCTCATCCAGGGCGTCTCGATTGCCTTCGAAAAGCTTAACCTCCTGCCGGTTCAATCCCAAAACTTCATAACGGTCAATTGACTGCAGGGTGCGCATCAATGGTTTGAGATGAAAGCTGTCTGCCACTACAGCGAGCTTCGGGGTGGGACGCTGGAGTCTGTAGACCCTGAAAAAATCCCCCGAGGACAGCAGTGCAAGCCCATCAAGATTGTGGTTCCAAAACAGTCGGTCATTATTCAAAGCCGTGAATGGCTCCAACAACTGCACCACCTCTCTGCGGGAAAATTGTTTTCGGAGCGATTCCTCCAGCTCACTGATCAGGTTCCGGTATAAAATTTGATCCTGTTGGTTATCTGGGTGATGCCGGTGGGTGGGCATGTAAAGCGAGATGCATGGGCTTTCACAGTTTTCAAGAAGTCCCATTGAAAAATCTTCATCTAAATTGCTCATTTGTATCCTTTCTGTTGCGAAATAGACAGCCTCTGGTTTCGAACCAGGCAGCAGCGCTG
>CAZHXQ010000139.1:0-2555 GCA_964536465.1 uncultured Anaerolineaceae bacterium | reverse complement strand
CTCCGGGGATTATCAAGACGGGCGCGAACAGCCCTATACCCGCAACGAAGTGTATGGGTATCTGGAGACCGGCGCGAACAAGGAGCAAGTCCGGTGCAAACAAGAGAACCATTCCATCCTACAACCCTTCCACCCTGCCGATTTCACCCAACTTCTTATGCGGATTTTTACATCTTCCCCAGAATTGTTATACTAAGAGTGTAGGTACTACTCTTAACCACCCCACCACCTGCTTTGAGCGGGTGTCCAGGTTGCTTTGTTGAATGGAGCGCGCGTGCGATTTGCCAGGATATGGAGCTTAGAAAATTGCAATTATTGTCTTTCTTTTCAGAGCAAACCGTGATTTTTTGGCGAGCACTCTGGCAACAATTTGACCCTCCCAGGGTTTAATGAAGGTTTTGAGCAGCCCAAGGGGCAGAACGGTTCAAACGAGAAGTTCCAGAGCTCTGACTTTCGGTATCAACGGATAGCTTCTGTTCGATCAGAAAATTTATGAGGGAAAAATTATGTTCAAAAAAATATTATTACCACTGGATGGTTCGCCCCTGGCAGAACGGGCAATCGCGCACGCGGTTGAATTCGCGCGTATCTTCAACAGCAAGATTCTATTACTGCGGGTGTTAGAGTACGAACCCAGCAGTGAACCCATGGTACATGCCGAACCGCTCAACTGGCAGCTGCACAGAACAAAGTCAGAGCATTACCTGCACGAAGTTGCCAGGCGTATCCGCTCATCACTTGATTTTCCCGAAGATGACCAGAGCTCTGATCATGAGAACCGCGTTTCGGTCAATATTCTTGAGGGTAAAGTGGCTGAAAATATCATCGATTTCGCCCACCAGGAAGACGTTGACCTGCTTGTCATCAGCTCTCACGGCTCGAGCGGTTTAAGCCGCTGGAATCTGAATAGTATCGCTACCAAGGTGATCAATTTGATTTACAAACCCATCCTGATCGTCCGGGGTTATCCAGCTGAGGGAAACGAACCGATCCAACCGCGCTACGAACGCATCCTGCTGCCCATAGATTGTTCCCGTCGTTCGGAATGCTCCTTGAGCGCCGGGATGGCTATCGCCCGACATTATCAATCCAAAGTGTTTCTGGCCTCTGTAATCAAACCTCCGGAAATTTCAGCAATCGATCCCTACGACCAGGAGCTTCAGTCTCTCAATCAGCAGTACATGGAACTCTCACGCAAAACCGTCCAACGCTACATGACAGAACTTTCCCATAGATTTGAGGTCGAAAACGAAGTGCGGATTCTTGAATCTGCCAGCATTTTTCAACCGATCATGAAGCTTTCGGAAAATGAGAACGTGGATTTGCTCATCTTTTGTGCGCACGGACATACTGGAGAGTTATCCTGGCCTTTCGGCACTGTCGCTCAAACTTTTATCGAATACAGCGTCAAGCCCGTGCTAGTGATACAAGACTTGATCCGCCAGGATGTGCCGCCCAAAGCAGCCTCACAGATTACTGATCAAAGCCGGAGTAGAGATTAATGGCTGATTCGCAAACAACCGAAACCCTGCCTCTTGAAGGAAACGTCGACGATGAGCGCTCGTACATTGAGAGCCTGATACAACAATATAAAAACGCCTCTGCTCTGCCTCCCAGCAAACGCTCGAGACTGCCAGATTTGGTGAAAACTGACCTGCCCGTTTTTGAAGCATGGATTACCAAAGCTTATAAAGTTTACCGTGAACGCTCTGCTTCAGCCGGCATGGTCAGCCACACGGCAGAGTGGGTGCTCGACAACCATTATGTTCTTCAGCAAGCCTTTCGCCTGATTGAAGAGGATATGCCCCCCGCTTACCAACAGCAATTACCCCGATTGACCGATGCCCCTGACGAGCAGTTTCCGCGAGTTTTCGACCTGATTCGCAGGCTGCTCGATGAGCAAAACTACCTGCTCGACCTGGATGATCTGCAGAGCGCGCTCAACGCCTTCCAGGAAGAGGTGCCGCTCACAATGGGAGAGTTGTGGTCGATTCCAACCTTTATCCGCTTTGGATTGATCGAAAAGCTGGCTCAGGTTCTGGCCAGGGACATCAATCTGGATGAAGAAAAGGTTTTTACTAATTCTTTCCCGTCTTTGCCTGAACAGCGTCTATCTGAGGGCGTAGAAGCGCAGATGGATGACCGGGAAAATGCCCTGCTTGTGGGTAACATTATCCGCAGCCTGAGGGCAATTTTGGTAGCGGAGTGGAAAGAAACCTTCGAATCCATCAGCCTGGTAGAGAAAACCCTGCGCCGCGAGCCTGCGGGTGTTTACTCCCGGATGGATTTCAAGACCAGAGATCTATACAGGGGTGAGATTGAAAAGCTGGCAGCCCTGACTGGCAAGCAAGAGAGCCAGCTGGCCCTTGAGCTGCTCGAGTTGGCTGACGGCACTTATCCTGATGAAGATCTGGCCGCCACCGAGGGCAAGGCGCCGACTCATATCGGCGGTTTCCTGATTGGTGACAAACGGGAAGAGTTTGAGAAGTTCATCGGTTATAAACCGGGTCTGAGTGTGCGCCTCAGCCGAAAGATAAAGTCGTGGGCTGCTCCCC
>CAZHXQ010000138.1:0-2631 GCA_964536465.1 uncultured Anaerolineaceae bacterium | reverse complement strand
GTTGGTTTAACACTCATTGATGATGACTCCTTTGACAATTTAACGAACATCTCATTATACGGCATTTGTTCCCGCTAAAATTATAATCAATTTGCAAATCGATCCGCTTTCCTTCAGTCAAGAATCCTAAAAACACTCGCAGGTTGCTCTGGTTAAGTTTCACAAGTAACTTGGGGGTATTGGCTGTTACGTGTTAAAATCCTCTAATGCAATGGAACATTCTTGGTCACGAAACGGCTATCCGATATCTGCAAAACCACACAAAACCTGGAAACACCCGGCATGCCTACCTGATCACAGGTCCTGAAGGCGTTGGCAAAGAGACCCTCGCCCTTGCTTTCGCCAAGGCCATCAACTGTGAAAAACCACCCGCTGAGGGCCAGTTTTGTGATCGATGCCTGAGCTGCAGGCAGATTAACCAGCATCGTTATCCTGATCTGACTATTTTAAGGCTCAGTGAGGGCAGCAAGGATTTGAAAATCGATCAAATCCGTGAAATGCAGCAAACCCTGACTCTTGCGCCCTATCAATCACGCTATCGCATCGTCCTCATTCCTGATTTTCAGCGCGCCACCGTTGCTGCCTCCAACGCGCTGCTAAAGTCCCTTGAAGAACCCCCTTCCAGGGCGATCCTGATTTTGACCGCGGATGCCAAAGAAAGCCTGCTCGAGACCATTGCTTCACGCTGCGAAATGCTCCTCCTGCGCCCCTCCTCAATCGCGGCCCTCGAGGCCTATCTGCGCGATGAAAAAGCGTTAGAACCTGGCCGGGCTAAACGTCTGGCGCACCTTTCTGGAGGGCGAGTGGGCGCGGCCTTGAGTTTTGACCAAGACCAGGAGTTGTTAGACAAATACGATGAGGCGCTTAACGATCTGGCTGACCTGCTCAACAGCCGCCGCAGAGAACGCCTCCAATATATCGAGCGGCTCCAGCAGCGCAAAAACTCATCTCGGGAACAGTATGCCTTTCTGGTTGACACCTGGCTGACTTTTTGGCGCGATGTGATGATTCGGCGCGATAAGGCCGACATCCCGTTGGTGAATAACGACCATGATGAGAAAATTATGGAAATTGCCAATCTTATCCCCTCACGACTGGTTGAAAAGTTGCTCAAAGAACACGAAAAAGCCCTTTTCAACCTGGGCACCAACCTCAACCCCCGCTTGGTGATCGAAAACCTGCTCCTCTCCCTCCCAATAATCAAGGTGGCTTGATGACCGAAGAACAACGCGTCCCCGATTTTACGGAAAACGAAGAAAGAACCCTGGATCCTGCTGAGCTTGATATCGCCAAAGCCAGAGAAATACCCTTAAAGACACGCTTGATTGAACTTCTAAAGGTCACGCTTAAAATCGGTTTGACTAGTTTTGGCGCCCCAACCGCTCATATCGCGATGATGGAAAATGAGTTCGTTCGTAAGAAAAAGTGGGTTAGCGAAGAGCACTTTTTAGACCTGCTTGCCGCGGCAAATCTGATCCCTGGTCCAAACGCCAGTGAGACTTGTTATCACGTGGGTTACATCCGCGCCGGCTATCCCGGCATGATCGTGGCCGGGCTCGGCTTTATCAGCCCAGCCTTTATCATCAGCTTGCTGGTGGCCTGGCTGTATATGCAGTATGGCGCCCTGCCGCAAATTGAGGGGATTTTCTATTTACTCAACCCGTTGGTGTTGGCAATCGTGCTTTCCACAACCTGGCGTATCGGCAAAGCCAGCCTGAAAGGCTGGAAGCAGCTGCTCATTTTCGCGCTGGCGGTAGGCGCAAAGCTTCTGGGGGTCAATGAGGCAATTATTCTGATCGGTGGCGGGGCGATTGGTATCCTATTGCACCATATATTGGTCAAGTGGTCAAACGGTTCTTTGCCAACCCAATTGATGCTGGCCCTGCTGCCTTTGCCGGCCATGACAGAATTGGTTGGCAAAATAGTAGAACAGGGCAAAGAGACTCTTTGGAACATTTTTATCTACTTCCTCAGAACTGGGGCAGTTTTGTTTGGTTCTTCTCTGGTCTTATTTGCCTTAATCGAAGACGATGTGGTCAATCGGTTTGGCTGGCTGACTTATCAGCAACTGGCTGATGCTATCTCGATGGGGCAAATCACACCGGGGCCAGTGCTGGGGGCCAGCACCTTCGTCGGCTATTTCGCGGGTGGCTTTGGCGGAGCGACCGCGGCGACACTGGGCGTCTTTCTACCTTCGTTCCTGATCGTCGCAGCAACAGCACCTCTGGTCAAAAAGATGCGCGAGAACCACCTCACTTCCAGCTTCCTCAACGGGATCAAACCGGCAGTGGTTGCCTTGATCTTGTTTGTCTCCATCAATCTGGGTCAAAACGCACTTGTTGATGTCTGGACAGTCCTGGCGATGCTGGCGGGATTGGCAGTGTTGACCTTTACCGAAGCCCAGCCCTACCATTTGATCATCGCAGGATTAGGTTTGGGGATTATTCGAGCTTTGTTGATCATGTTTTAGAAAGACATTCCCCATCGAAGGGTTGAGCCTCGTGTGCCCGCGTAGCTGCGTATTAGTCCAGCCACATTGACTATTAACTCAGTTATCAGCGGAGGGAGATGAACCTCCTCCGTACGGCTGGGCCTTGGTCCAGCCGCTTTGATCATTAATTCAACTGTCGG
>CAZHXQ010000137.1:0-2697 GCA_964536465.1 uncultured Anaerolineaceae bacterium | reverse complement strand
TCAAATGCAGGCCCAAGATTCCAGCTGACAGTTAGATCAAAGGGGGTCAAGGCAGTTACAAAAATTACATCCTCCCCCCACAAAGCTGTGGGAGGAGGGTTGAAGTTATTTCTGACTAACGGGCGATCAGGGGTAAGAAATAATCCAGACCATTGACCGTGATGGTAACCGTGGCCCAGTCAACATAGTTTCCTAGAACACTCGGAACGCTGATGAAATAGTACTCGAAAGTATCAATTCCATAGAAGCCTGGGTTCGGGGTGTAAGTAAAAGAACCATCCTGGTTAAGCACAAGGTCGCCGTTCTCAGGTGGAGTCTTCACGTCAACATAAATAGTATCAGAAGGATGACCTGGCTTGTCATTTTCAAGAACACCAGGAGCAGCAACTTCCAAAGCCACGTTCAAATCAGTAGCATAGAAGTCGTCCACAGCCCTGGTACCGATGTGGAAAATCGCTTCATTAGTTTTCTCAAAATCAGTATTCGGGGCGTCATTATCGTGTCTGGCGGTATTGACAACATCCAGATCAACTTTATCGGTCACAACTTCAGCCTCGAAGCGGATGATGATCGGTTCTGCTCCGGATGGGGCATAATCAAAACATACCAGCAAACCATTGGTTGGTGTGGGGCCGTCATATTGGTAAGTCGCACCGACGGTACCGTCACCATTCTCGACGCCGATGGTATTGTAGCCAGACCAGTCTCCCTGAACGTTATCAAACGCGAAGATGATATCTGGCCCTGTAGGAGCAGGATCGGCATCAAGATAGACAAAATATTCAAAATCCATGGTGATCCCTGGTGAATCATAGGCTTGGACATCGTCAAATTCTACGACCCAGGCTAAGCTGCCAAAGGACGCTGCGGATACGCCTTTATTGAGTCCTGCATCGTAGACGATTACCATATCGGTCATGAAGGCCGCCATGACATCGTTCGGAGCGAGAGGGTTGGGGAATTCCTGAGTCTGCCAATCCCAATAATTATCATCGTTCAAGCTGCCATTCATGTAGGCATGCCCATCGTCCGAGAAGATTGGCGGTTCAGAGGTTCTGCCCCCAAACCAAGACGTGTTAGCCCCAAGGGTAGTGTATTGCCATGCCTGTTCATCTCCGAAAATACCGGGGTTGGGCAATATTCCGAAGGCCTGCAGGTTCACGTAACCACCAGCTCCTACTGGTATAGCACAATTCGGATCCGTCTGATTGTCTGAGATCAGATAGTTGAGTTCCACTTTCGGTAATTCGCCTTCCCAACTTATCGTTCGGGTTGCAGGATCATAGCTGGCAGGTGTCTCGGAACCAATTACCTCCAGACTGCCTCCAACGTACTTCACCTCTTCCGGTAAGACGTCTTCAATGGAATACATCAGGTCGGCGTCACTGTAATTAGGATTGATCTGAATCTCATAAGTTACTACGTCTCCCTTGCGTGCTGATGCCAGGTCGACATACTTTTCCACATCATCACCGGTGCGATAGAGATTCACCTCGGTTGACGAAATGGGTTCGGTCGCCTCGGGTGAAGCCATAATGCTGAAGAAGCCGTACCACGAGGAGGGAACCGGCATATCCGGAATATTCCAGCTGATGGTGACATCGTAAGGTTCAAGCGCTTCGATGCTCTCCGGAGCAGTGACATCCCAGTTACCAAGATCTTCAGGATAGACGATCGCTTCTGTGTACTTGATACTATCACCAGCAGGGTCGCCATCCCAGTTTTGAATGAGAACCCATAAGGGCAAACCGGCAGGAATACCGGTAATGGAGAAGTATTCCAGGGCAGTCTCAGTAGCCGCGGTGCCTACCACCCAATTTGGGTCCGGCACAGTGCCAATGCCAAAGTAGAGATCAAGATCTCCCGCTGTAGTGTCAAGGATTTCCATCACCAGGCGGTCAGCTTTTTCACTCAAGGTGAATGTCTTCCACCATACCTGGGAAAGGTCATCAAAAGGATCATCGTTGGTCGCGTCGGGTGTTAGCGTGATCATCGTGTCAACCCCAGGAACCAAACCAGATTTCACGACTGTGAATTCGGTTATCGCTTTAGATTGAACCTCTGTCACCACGGTTGCACCCTGGTCACGTAGAATATCCTCTTCGACCAATTCAGGCATGCTACTGGGGAAAGGTCGCACGGCAAAGGGTAACGCCACATTGCTCACCTCTTCACCGTCGGTCCAGGTAGCATCGGTGGTAAATTCAATTCGCCCGAAAACCCAGACTTCAGACTCGGCATCATTGGCATCAATGGTGACAGTGATGGTCTGCGTTTCGCCGGGTTCGATCGTGAATTGGGCAGGTTCGACCTCGACCACCAGGCTTTCATCTGCATCAAACACGACTTCGTAAGTCACAGCATCATCGGCCACACTTGTAAAAGTGCGCTCAAAACTGCAAACACCAACACAATAAGTGTTTTGGTAAGAGGGGATATTGACGGTTTTAATGTCACCATCCTCGGCAGGGTCGCCTGCCAGGAAGCCTTCATATGTTTCGTCCATGATCAGACCGGTCAGGGCGGCTTTGGTCATATCCAGCCGGCCATTTCCGTAGTCAAAGGCATCCACCCCCGAAAAGTCGTGATCTTTGGTGGTTCCAGCCAGCGCGGTCATCATCAACGCCGATTTCTTTGCGGCTGGTGACCAACTGGGGAACAGTTCGCTCAAGAGTGCCAGCGAACCGGCCGCATGCG
>CAZHXQ010000136.1:0-2748 GCA_964536465.1 uncultured Anaerolineaceae bacterium | reverse complement strand
TGGCTAGACTGTTTGCCAGTGGCACAATGTCTGCAAAGTTAGTTTCAGCCTTGTATGCAATGTAATACTTTAGCATTTCTTCATACACCACACTACTGTCAACCGCCAAAATTTCCTTGCGGATGGCATCAAATAAAATTCTTGAAGGTTTCCCTTTTTGCAGGTAAGGGTAGTTATCGAGTGTGTAGCTACCTGCTCCTTTAGGTTTCTCTTTGTATTTAGATAAAATCTCTTCTGAAAGACCAGGATAAGTCCAAACCTCTTTTGCCAGTTTTGCGAGCCGATCTGCCCTTTTTTCAATAGATTGTTTGTTCCATACTGCTGTATGTCCAAGTCCTTCGTTCAGCCGCAAAGGGCTCATCACAAAACCGCCATTCATTGTCTTCTTCTCAATGAAGGGGCGATCACTGTATTCTGAGTTGTAACCAGTCAGAGTGAGGTTTCCCAAAGTATGGAGCATTGTTTCATGTATTTCTTGCCAATCTTCTCCTAATTCTTTTTGCCACTCGACAGAGAGGTTTTCGTTTTGGGGCATAATATGTTCGATGGTGTAGTTTCCTACCGTCACAATTTCTTTTTTACCGTGGTTTTCCAACTTTCTCAGCCAATAACTGCGACCCCTGAAGTTATACAAATCCCTGTGTTTAATTTCTCTGACAAATTCCTCGTCTGTCGGAAAACGCCTGTAAGAAGGCATCAATTGATAAGAAGCAGCAGCACTCTCAAGATAAGCTTCCTTATCCATAGTTTTCGTGAAATTGGAAAAGGTCTTGTTGAGTGAATTTGTGGGAATACCACAGATATATCGCCTAAAGACGTAAGATGCAGTTAACTGTAATATATCCAGAAAATCCGTTTTACTTAGTGCTTCGTTTCGATAATCTTCATACAGCTCCAGCATAAACGGATAAGCAGTTTCCACATTCAATTCTCGGAGGTCCTGGAATGCTTGGTTTAGTTCCTTATCCTTTTCTTTTCCAAGTGCCATAGCACCATAAAATTCAGAATGACGACATAAGTCGTCAAGAAGACTTCTTATGTCAGTAAAAGAGTTATCAGCATCAGTAGAATACTCCTTAAAGGCTTTATAAACATCCCTGATACGCGGGATTTTTCCTGTACGGAATGTGAGGTAATGGCGCATGAAAGCATCAAAATGCTGCTCGTACGCTTCTTGACCGAAGCTTATCTCCATTGGTCGCCAATATTCTTTATACAATTCGGATTGTTTTTCTGGTTCCAAATCCATTAAAATATAATTTCTAATCAAATCCGCCTGGCTTAGCTCTTTACCGGTCGAGTTCATGCTCTCGAAAATTAATTGAGGATTGTCCTGCCCATTTGTAAGTGAGATACTGACAATCATCAATTTAGCCAGACCCGAACATAAGTAGCCCAGTTCAGAACTAAGGTCTTTAAGCTTGAGTTGAAAAAAATCAAAGGCCGATTGAATACGAATAGAAGGATCAACTGGTGCTTTCTTTTGTGTAACCAGCCTGATCAAAGTGTTTTTATCAGTTTGTGTTAAGACTAACTTATATTTTTTCTCTTCGTTCTCCAAGCGGTTTATCAAATAATACTCTCGGATTTTTTCAGCAGAAAAGCCGTCATAAGGTTCTTTATCGCCAACATGGCGGGCTAATGCTTCGAGCAAAAGCGATAAGGTTGTCAAACGTTGTTGCCCATCAATCACCATGGCTGGTTGAAAGACGCTATCTGCTTTCTCATGAAGGATATACACAATGGAACCGATAAAGTGGGACTGGATTTTCTCGTTCTTTCCAGTCCTGATAATATCATCCCAGAGTTGCTGAACTTGCTCATTACCCCAGCTATAAGTGCGCTGGAAGATTGGAATTGTAAATTGGGTTGATTTCTTTAAGAAATCCAGGAATTTATATTCTTCAGCATGCATTCGGTAGAATCCTTTCCAACTATTTATTCAACAATCTTTTGGTACAGCTTCATTAAATAAGCAACGCAAGCGGTTTCGTCTTCAAATGGCCAGGCTCTGCCATAGGCCTCCCAGACCGCTTTGTCATTGGCGATGTGGGCTTTGCGGAGTTCAGGGGGCATGGTCAGTTCATCATAAAGATCAGCCAGACTTGCATCAGGGTAGAGCTCCCGAACGTCGAGGATAGCCTGGGCAGTCTTGAACAACAATAATTAGGATACATTAAAACTCAATAACATCCTTTTCGACCTCTGGGTAAAGCTTGTCGATTTCAGCCTGGATCTCGATCGTTTTGGCCAGAGCGGTTGCAATACGGATGTAATGGCGGGGGTCCTCCATTCTGCGTCCCTTGCGATCTTTGAGATATTTATCCATCACCTGGTAGCCACCGATCTGGTATTCCCACACCCTTGGCTCAACTCCTTCAAAGAAATGGGTAGTGTTAATGTAGACTCGTTTTTCTTGCGAGTTGTATTTTGGTCTTTCAATGCCGTGGTCATCCCCATGCCCTCGGTACTTAACTGAGGGTTGGTCCAACTCGGGGCTATTAAGCAGGTGAAGATCGATCAGTCTCTGCCCTAAAGCTGCTATTGCTTGGAAAACTTCATAATCAGCTGTAAATGGTATGCGTGGGAAGTCTACTTTTAAAAACTCAAAATAAGTTGTACGGAAAATATTGGATGATAGAACCCCATATATATAAAAACAAATCTCTTCAGCTATCACTTTCTTATCATACGCCTGCTCCAGACCAAGGAAAATGTCGACCGAAATATTTGCCCTTTTCTCTTTTT
>CAZHXQ010000135.1:0-2824 GCA_964536465.1 uncultured Anaerolineaceae bacterium | reverse complement strand
TTATAATAGCCCTATGCGTAAAAAAGGTTCTCTAATTCGCTGGGCTGCGCTTGGTCTAATCGTTATGGCAAGCTTTTTGACGATTCTTCAACTTACCCGATATGCTCAAATACGAGCAACTTTTCCAACAGGAATGACCATTGCCGGTATCCCCATCGCAGGTCTTGAGTTTGAGGCAGCCTCACAGCGCCTGGTCCAGGTTTATATGTCACCAATTGAATTGCGCTACCGTAATGCGCATATTCAGATTCGCCCGGCCACGCTAGGGTTTGAACTACAGATCAACAATATGCTGGCAGCAGCAGATAAACAGCGGACAGAGGAACCTTTCTGGTCGGGTTTCTGGAACTATTTATGGAACCGCCCCATGACCACCACAGCCATCCCGCTTCAGGCCCGCTACGACGAAGAGCGCATCCGTGCGTACCTGGAAAACGAAATCAGCATTCGATACGATATCCCGGCTACCCCGCCCATGCCCATCCCGGGTGAAAGTGGTTTCTACCCTGGCAAGACAGGTACGGCCATGGATTATGACATCTCTGTCCAACGTATCCTGGACGTGCTCTCCTCGAGCAGCAACCGCAACGTTAATCTAGAGGTAATAGAGACCCGCCCCAAAAAGCCTTCCTTTGGCATTCTTGAGATCATGCTCAAGGATATTATTGAGGAAGCAACTTTCGATGGCATCGTCGAATTCTATTTCAAAGACTTGCAAAATGGGCTCGTGATCCACTTTACCCATAGCCGCATCGGCGAACAAGAGCTGCCTACCGATATCGCTTTTTCATCCTGGAGCACGATCAAAATCCCCGCCTTAATCACGCTTTTCAAGAACCTGGAAGCTCCTTATGACCCTGCAATTTTGACAGAAATCGAGGATATGGTCGAACAATCGAGCAATGAGTCGACCGATTCGGTCGCCAAAAAGATAATTGAACCAAACCTCGCCCCGCTCAGGATCACTGAAGATATGAGGGTATTGGGTCTGCAAAATACCTTCTGGGCTGGCTTTTTCAGCTTGGGTTCACCGCTCTTACAAGAAATCTCCACACCTGCCAACAGCCAGACTGATTACAACACTGATCCAGATCGATACGGACAGACCACTGTTTTGGATATGGGGCTCCTACTGGAAGAAATATATTACTGCGCCCAGGATTACGGCGGAGCGATTCCGTTGGCCTACAGCGGTGACATCACTCAGGAGGAATGCCTGATGATGGTCGATTATCTGGCTAAAAACAAAATCGGACATCTGATCGAAGCCGGCGTTCCCGGTGGGACAACCGTTGCCCATAAGCACGGCTGGGCTAACGAGGTACAAGATGGTTTCGTCCACACCATGGGCGACTCAGCCATTGTCTACACACCTGGTGGCGACTATATCCTGTCCATTTTTGTCCACCAGCCAGTTCAGGTCATCTTCGATCAGGCCAACCTTTTGTTCGCTAATCTGTCCGGATCGGTGTACAACTATTACAATTTGCAGTAATCCCCTGGTTAGTTTTTCTTCATAAGCCCAAAGGACACAGACCGCAGTACAATTGCTGCCTTTTTTTGGGGGATTGCAAGTTAATCAGATTTAAACGCTGAATATTTTGCGATTCGCTTGATCTTATTGATCAGCATTAACGAATCGGCCAGAGCAGGCAGCTGGCTTTCCATTGCACGGTAACCCTCATCAAACAACTTCAATGGGTCTACCATCTGTAGTGCAAAATATTGACCCACCAAAGGGCGAACCACCACATCTGGTTGGCCGACTTCGATGTTTAACTCAGCCAGACGGTCCGAGCTCATCGAAATTCCTGTGTTGAAATATTTTAGGGCTTCACCCAGCCTGGTATTGATCAAACGCTCGATGATCGCTTCTGAAAACTGGTCTCCGGTGGAAAAATTCAGTTCCTCTGGTGAATAATCAGCTGATTTTTTATGGAGGGTTACCGCTACAATTGGAAGGGATGGTTCCAGTGCTCTCGCGGCTTCGATAGGGACGGGGTCAAGAACGCCGCCATCCACCAGGATGTCCTCACCCTGAGGGGGGAAAACACCAGGGATGGCAATCGTGGCGAGCACAGCCTCCATGATATCCCCCTTGTTGAGAACAACCTTTTCACCTGACTTCAAACTCACGGCTGTCACACACAACTTAATTGAAAGATCCTCAAAAGTTTTACCTTCAAGAAATGGTGCCAGAGCCGTTTCCACCCCTGCGGTTCCAGCAATTGAGGCTGTGTCAGACGACTCTCGTTTAAAATCCGGACTCTTCATAAAACCGGTGACCACATCAAGGATTTCTCTGGGGGCCACCCCAGCCGCAATCGGCGCGCCAAACAAGCCCCCCGCACTGGTTCCTGCAATGCCCACCAGGTTGTAGTCATTTTCGAGAAGACACTCAATCGCCCCAAGATGGGCGATACCTCTCACCCCGCCACCACCTAACGCGAGTACGATATCTTCTGCCATGTTTTTCCTTTTTAGATTTCTACCGGGCTGTCAGGCCAGTCCTGTCAGACCTATTGTGAAACGATATTATTTTAAAATTATATCATTTCGCCTGAGTCAAAGGCGCCTGTGTCAAAGTTCCGTAAGCGCTGTTTTTGTGGCAGAAGCGATAGTTGTAGGTCCAGTTTTGTATGCCCGCTCTGCCGACGAAACATGAAAAAGGATGCGAATCAGTGCCTTTCACAAATAAAAGAAAGGTGATTGAACCCATTCATCAAAATAATCGAGCCAAATTCAGGTATAATAATGCTCCGCTGCCCCCGTAGCTCAATGGATAGAGTACCTGACTTCGAATCAGATGGTTGGGAGTTCGAAT
>CAZHXQ010000134.1:0-2854 GCA_964536465.1 uncultured Anaerolineaceae bacterium | reverse complement strand
TCATCGCGCTTAGTATAACACGTAGTTCCGTATTTTTATAGTTCGAAATTCTTCTGTAATTTGGGAATCTCGCGCCAAGAATGGCTTTCGGCTCCAGCAAAACGAGCGTCCTGAACAAGCTTAATATACCCCAAACTGTTCTTTTTGATTGCCCATTTCAGGTCAGATACTGTATAGTTAGGAAAACTTTTGGAGGACGGCATGATCTATCACATCACTACCAAATCAGCCTGGAGCAAAGCCCAGCAGGAAGGGCAATATCTGCCGGAAGCCTACCCCCTGGACGGCTTCATTCACTGTTCAGACCATTACCAGGTCGAGGCAACTGCCAATCGCCTTTACCGTTCGGTTCCAGACCTGATCGTGCTCGAAATTGACCCCGACCAGCTCACCACCCCGCTGGTTTACGAAAACCTCGAGGGAGGCGAAATGCCCTTCCCCCATATTTACGGACCGTTAAACCTCGATGCTGTGGTTTCCACTTTCGAGTTTAACCGTTCTGCCGACGGCAAGCTCAAGCTGCCATCTCACCAGGAGCATCCGGAGCCCACACTTTTCAGCGAATTGCCTTATGGCACGCCTGGCAGAGTCTTTCGATCACCCACCCCTGGCAGCCATATGTTCGACCCGCAAGACCGGGTTCTCCAGCTTTTCCTGGACCATCAGATCGACACAATTGTCGTCCTCAATCCGGAGGAAGAACACATGCGCCACACAGGCAGAAACCTGCTCGATCGCTACCGGCAGGCAGACTTGCGTGTCATTTATGCGCCCATTCCTGATTTTTCAGCACCGAAAAGCGGTTATTGGGACGAGGCGCTCAAACAAACGCTGACCGCGGTTCAAAACGGCGAAAACGTGGTTATCCATTGTCATGCCGGCATTGGCCGCACTGGTATGTTTGCGGCAATCCTTACGCATGAATTGCTGGGGACGGATGCGGAGCAATCGATTGAATGGGTGCGCAAGTACATTCCTTACGCCATCGACACCGACCATCAAAAGCGCTTTGTCCGCGACCATATCGCCCGCCTGACCACGGCTCTTAATTAAAAAGAGAGCAATCTTTTGATTGCTCTCAAATGGCGTTTTGACCCTATCTGATCTTCATGGTCAAATCGAAAGTTGTGCTGCTGTTTCTCGAACTGGAAACGGTGATGACATAATCACCTGATTTGGGCAGTGTGCCTTCAAAACTGGTTCTACCCGAGGAGGAGGACAGCAAGACATCCCCACCCAGTTTGTAAATGCTGAGCACTAATCCGTCAGTTGGGTTGATGCTGACCGTCATGGTCTGGTCTTTCGCTCCCCAGGCAACAAAGTTGTGGCTGTAATAAGCGGGAACGGTTGCCTTGGCAATCAATGTGTCTTTGCCTTGTTCAAAACTCACCCGTTGGGGAACCTGCACATAAAGGGTGATTTCTGCCGCATAGGCGCCGGTACGAACATCGATGTACCAATCGCCGTTTTCGCTGGCATAATCCCGATACCAGGTCCATTTGTTGGCAAAATCTACCAGCTGCCTGCCTTTTTCAGTGGTGATGGCGATATAGGCGCTGGTAGTGCTGGACAGGCTTACTTCAGTCATCTGATATTGCAGCAACCTCAGCGCATACCGTTTGGTGGTATTGGCCGGGATGGTATCTTTGACCGTGTAATTGGTCGTGCCAGTGGCAAAACTGATCCTGGTTACACCACCCGGCTCGCTGGTCGCGGTCGCGGGGATCGGAGTAACAGGGACGACGGTGACCACGGGCGCAGAAGTCGGGGGAACGCTGGTTGCGGTCGCGGGAGCAACTGTTGCTGTTGGCGGAATGGCTGTGGCTGTCTCCTCAGGCAGCGGTTGGGTTTCGGTCTGCAGTTGGGCAAATTTCGTCAGGGTAGCTTGTGCAAACAAAGCCACCTGTGTTTGAGAATCACCCACGGAAATCGTGGGAGCGGGCATGTTACAGCCCGCTAAAAATACCATGATAACGCTCATGGCCAAAAGTAATATCATACGTTTCTTCATCAAAACCTCACTTTTTATCCATTAATCTCGTACGTAACTTATAGACGAAATCAGCGCGCGGTTGGTTCCATGGTTCACTGTATGATCTTCTGAAACTGGTCTAAACCATGGAAATAAATGCCAAGCGTCACAATCGCGGCATACGTCAGGAATGCCAGCGCGTAGCGAAAAGCGTTCGGTCTGGCAGCGTCCCTGACACGCTCAAAAAACGCTCTGACCGGGCCAATCGCATTCAACAGAGCGTAGAGCAGAAAACCAATCAAAGTGCCAAAAGCATTTAAAATCAGATCGTCCACGTCAAAAACCCGATGGATTAGAAAAGTCTGGGCAAGTTCGATCACCAGTGAAAACGACAAGCCCAGCAAGACAACCAGCCACCCGCGATTCAATCTTTTGTCAAGTAATGGGATAGACAATCCAATCGGCGAAAAGAGCAGTATGTTCCCGACAATATTGATAAATACGATTCTGCGCGTAACTCGGTCTTCAAAGATAGAAGCATTCTCGATCATCTTCAGAATGCCCTGAAGTGGTATCAAATTCGCCTGCTGATCTTCCCTTTCCAACAGAATTGTGAAGGGCTCAAAGGTATTGTAAAGCAGTATCGCGAAGTACAAGAACAGCCCCCAAACCAACACTTCCCGCCAGGGATCAAGCTTGCGGTGCTTAAGTGCCCGAAACACTCTTGACACCACAAAACCAAGCAAGACGATTTTATAAAGTATTGCAATATCATATGTAAAGTAAATCACTTTGACCATTTCTGCATTGTAGTCGATTTTGACATCTGATTACGCAACACTTTTTCTGTAAAATTGATCACAGGTCCTCCCAAGGGGTTTG
>CAZHXQ010000133.1:0-2907 GCA_964536465.1 uncultured Anaerolineaceae bacterium | reverse complement strand
ATGCTTCAAGATCACTTGCAAGCTTATGTCACAAAGTACGGATTTTCAGGATACACCGAGCTGCGAGCCCAACAGAACCGCAATCGTTCGGTCGCCATGCTTAATGGCAGCCTGATTGCGAATTCAAGCGGGGTCAGCAGAGGCGTCTCAGCCCGGGTAGTCAAGGGCGGGGCCTATGGCTTTGCATCCGCAACCGGTTATGGGGATGACATTGAGGCGATTGCCCGCATTGTTGCAACTGCCGAACAGAATGCCAGCTTCCTCGACCGTCATGTACAGCGCGGCGAGCCTGATTTTCTGCCAAATCGCCCCCTGACCCGCAAGGATGGATTGGAAAACGATGTCGTTGTACAACAAAGTTATTTGCTCGACATAGTTGATGAGCTGGATAGCTACATCGCCGAGCGCTTCCCCAGACTTCTGAGCCGACGTGTACTAGCGCGCAGCCTGGATATGGAAAAACTGCTCTATACCAGTGACGGGATTATCTCGCATTCCTTTGTTCCGCGTTCTAATGTTTATATCTTTATGACCACGCAGGACAAAGATGGGCAGCCGGTGGAGCTATACAAGGTGCTGGGCGGTTATGGTAACTTTCCGGAAAAATTCAAGAACGCCGAAGATTTTTTTGAGAACCTCGAGAAACAACATGAACTGCTGATGCAGAAAGCAGATGGGATCTACGCCAAACCAGGTATTCAAACCGTAATCCTGGACTCGGACCTGGCAGGCATCCTGGCTCACGAAGCCGTTGGTCACACAGTCGAAGCCGATTTTGTTCAGACCGGGTCGGTAGGTGGCCCCATGTTCGGCCAGCAAGTGGCCAGCGAGAAGGTCAGCCTGGTCGACATTGCCCATAGTGCTTTTGGTGAGCTTGCACCGGTGCCAGTTTTTGTGGATGACGAAGGCACCCCCGCGCAAGACCAAATGCTGATCGAAAACGGTATCCTGACCGGTTATATGCACAATAAAGAGTCCGCTCGCAAGTTCGGACACAAAGCCAACGGTAACGCACGCGCTTTCGACTTTTCTGACGAACCGCTGATACGCATGCGCAACACCTGCATACTGCCTGGAACGGATAAGTTGGAAGAGATGATCGCGTCGGTTGAAGATGGATATTTGATGACCGACATGAGCAATGGGCAGGCGGATTCCACCGGCGAATTCATGTTCGGCGTGGAGATGGGCTACGAGATCAAGAACGGAAAACTGGGACGTGCGCTGAAAGATACGACTGTTTCAGGTGTGGCTTTTGAAGTTCTCAAGACGGCTGATATGGTCAGCGACACTGTCACCTGGACCAATTCGGGCATGTGTGGCAAGAAACAGATGATCCCGGTGGGCATGGGCGGTCCTGCAATTAAAGTTAAGATTAACGTGGGAGGTCGGGCATGAAACAAGATTTTGCAATCAAAGACCAAGAAATCCAGGATGTGGCTGAACTGATTCTGAATGAGATCAGCTCTGTTGGCGCGGATGAAGGGGAGACCTGGGTCAGCCGCAGCGTTTTAACCGAGCTCTACTACGAACAGAGCAAAATCAGTATGGTCAGAACCGTGTTTTCGGATAGGGTCAGCATTAAACTGCTCAAAGACAAACGCAAGGGCACCATTACGCTGAACAGCTTCGACACGGCGGATATCCAGAAGGCGGTGGCTGAAGCCTGGCAGGCAGCTGAAAAAGCAGCCCCGGACGAGGCAGAGGGAATTGCCGAATTGCAAGAAAACTTGAGTTTCAGATCAGGAGAAAAAGAACCCAGTCTGGACCTGATGTACCAGCAACTAACCGATTTTTTAGAAGACACCAGACGAGACTTTCCGAAAATTAGTTTTGACTCGATTGGTATTGAACATCAATACAGCGAAAAACTGTATGCAAACACCAACGGCGTGCGGCTTTCTGAGGAACAAGGGCTCTACCAACATGGCAATATGTTTGTAGCCAGAGACGAAGATAAAACCAGTTCATTTAATTATTTTGCCACCGTCTATGAAAACCCAGCCGATCGCGTGAGTGAGCCAAACCGTGTCAGGCGTTTGTTGAGCGAAACCGAGCGGCAGATCGAAACCGAACAGTTTGGGGGCAGTTTTGTCGGAGAGGTGGTGATCACGCCGGGGTGTCTGCAGGATATCCTCTGGTTCATTGCGGACACTTACCTGCAGGACGGCGCACTGATTTCGGGAACCAGCCCTTGGAAAGAGAGACTCGGCCAACAAGTCGCCAGTCCGCTGGTCAATATCTCGCTGGTAGCCCAGCATCCTGAGCTTCCTGGCGCGAGTAGGTTGAGCGGTGATGGCTATGTGGCTGAAAACATGACCGTTATCGAAAATGGGGTTTTGAAGAATTTTAGTCTCAGTCGCTATGGTGCCAGCAAGACCGGCATGCAGCGCTCTGCCAATAATGGCAGCACGGTTTTGGTTAACCAGGGTGAGACTCCGTTAGAAGAGTTGCTGGCTGGTGTTGAAAAGGGCATCCTTTTAGGGCGCTTCTCGGGCGGAAGCCCAGGCCCCTCAGGTGATTTGAGCGGCGTTGCCAAGAACAGCTTCCTGATTGAAAGCGGTAAAGTCACCAAGCCCCTCAGCGAGGTTATGATCGCTGGAAATTTAGGTGACATGCTTCGTGATACGGTTGCGATCAGCCAGGAACGCGAGAGCTCAGGTTACTGGTTGCTGCCCTGGATCAGGGTCAGCGGGGTCACAATTTCTGGTAAGTAGCTCTGAGCGGATAATGTCGAAAATGATAACGCGGGACAATCGTCCCGCGTTTTGGTGTTGGTAAGGGGATTGCTGCAGGTCTTTCAAGTTCAGCCCCAGCCGAATGACTACAATTCTTTTCCCGTAGTTGCTTGCATTCAAGATTCCTGCGGCTGGACCAAGGCCCAGCCGTACGCAGGGGGTTTATGAT
>CAZHXQ010000132.1:0-2980 GCA_964536465.1 uncultured Anaerolineaceae bacterium | reverse complement strand
ATGTCAGTGGAACCTGGCAGTTTCAGCTGTCGGGCTTCAGTTCTGATGCGCTGGATGTTTATGACGTAAGCGACCCTTTAGAGGTTGCAGTATTTGATCGGGACAGCCTCACGATCGGGACCACTGGGTCTGATTACAACCTGGCTTTTGAGGACGAGATTGCTTCCGAAAAAGATTACCTGGCAGCAGCCGAGTCGACCATCCAGACGGTTTTACACGGTGATATTGTTGAGGATGACGCTTCTGATCTTCAATCGACAGCAAATCAAGCAGACTATATCCTGATCAGTCATGCGGCATTCATGGAGGAAGCAGAGACATTACGCGCCTATCGCGCCTTACAGGGATTGAGCACGATACTGGTGGATGTGCAGGATGTTTATGATGAATTTGGCTTTGGCATTGTCAGCGCGACCGCCATCCGAGAATTTCTTGCCTATACTGCAGTGAACTGGCAGGCGCCAGCGCCGTCATTCGTTGTGTTAGTTGGTGATGGTAATTATGATCCAAAGAATTACCTTGGGCACAATCGCACGAGCTATATTCCCCCCTACCTGGCACTGGCAGATCCGTGGACTGGAGAAACTGCAGCGGATAATCGCTATGTCACCTTCTCTGCACTGGAATCTCTTCCGGATATGATGCTGGGGCGGTTGTCTGTCAACAGCCCCGCTGAAGCGGGTATCTTTGTAGAGAAAATCATTGCTTACGAACAAGCCTCTTCAGATGAGGAATGGAGGGAGCGAATCCTGACCGTTGCAAGTACCGCAGACAGTGCAGGTGATTTTCCTGGGTATTCTGACAGTCTGATCGCCGATACACTTCCCGAACCATATCAGGCAGAGAAAGTACATTTTGGTGTCACTCATACAAACATCACCGAAGCCGCAGCCGCGGTGAGAGCTGGCATCAATGAGGGCAAATTGCTCGTTAACTTTATCGGACACGGCTTTACCAAAGGTTGGTCAGCTCGAAATAATGTCAGTTTCTTTATCCAAACAGCGGATGTGCCAGAGCTAACAAATGAGGGCAAATACCCGGTATTTTTGGCAATGACCTGTAGAGAAGGATATTTTATTGACCCCAACCCCGTTAACGAGGCTTTCGGAGAGGTTGTCACGCGTGCCGAAAATAAAGGCGCCATAGCCAGTTGGTCACCCACTGGGGATGGTGTCTCCAGTGGGCATGATTATATGAACCGTGGATTTTTTGAAGCTGTGTTTGGAGATGGTGCTGATGTTTTGGGAGAAGCAGTCGCAAAGGGCCTGACTCGGCTCTGGTTGAGTGGAAGCGACCTTTATCTGCTTGAAACTTATGAGCTATTTGGAGACCCGGCGCTGATTATCAATCGTAAACCAGCAGCTGTAAATGATTTTTATGGCACCGCTGAAGATTATCCACTGGTTGTCAATACTGCGAATGGTGTTCTGAAGAATGACTTTGGGTTGGCAAGAGGGAACAGTCTGACTGCCAGTTTAAACACTGGGGTATCCAACGGGGTGCTTGAACTATCTGCGGACGGGTCATTTAATTACACGCCAAATCAGGATTGGTATGGCGTTGATAGTTTTACTTATGACCTCTACGATGACACAACACTGATCGGTACAGCATTGGTGACGATTACGGTATATCCGGTAAATGATAAACCGGTCGCAGACCCACAATCGGTGGTTACGAATATGAACACCTCTGTGGCAATTGTGTTGACCGGCTCAGATGTTGAAGGCAGTGCCTTGACTTATTCGATCAAGACTGCACCTGCACATGGTGCCTTGAGCGGTGAGGCTCCAAATTTAACTTATACACCCAATGCAGGATTCAGTGGGACGGATAGTTTTACTTTTGTGGTCAATGATGGAATGCTCAACAGCGATCCTGCGACAATTACAATAATTGTTAATCCCAGCCAATACTCATGTTACTTGCCCGTGATCATAAGATAACATGCGAAAAAGATAATCAAAGAGGTTACCGAGAAGAAGCCGGTAACCTCTTTTTGTTTTTTTTGAGCGGCACGATAACATGAAAATTGCTTCATTGTCGAACATTTGTAATCAAAGTAAACTTGAGAGATTGTGATATCAGAAAAAAACCTGACCTGTGACTCGAAAGAATTCGGTGTGCTTGCCTCTGAATTATTAAAGGCTGGATACACAATTCGTTTCAGGGCAAAGGGAACCAGCATGCATCCAATGATCAGGGATGGTGATGTGGTTTTCGTTGCTCCTCTGAAAGCGGAACAAATACACAAAGGAGATGTTGTTTTTTTTATAGTCGGAGATGAAAGGGCTCTTTTACACCGGGTAGTGAACATTGGAAACAACAGCGCAGATCAAAAATACTTAATTCAAGGAGACGGCAATAGCCACCCTGATGGATATATCTCTGGCGCGAACATCCTCGGTGTCATGACCACTTTAGAGCGGGGTGAAATGCTGATACCAGCAGAAGGTTTTATTTACAAGAACTTGGGAAAATTTGCGAGTCTATATTCGCGCGTAAATCCAAAAAAAGTCAAATTCTATGGGAAACTATTCCAGGTGTTAAGGCGCTTGCCTTTCGTAAGAAAGTATTTGTCTTAGATTCTAATCAGGCTTCTGATAATTCTTTGACCAGAAATAATCGTTTCCCGAAAATCTTATTACAAAAAACCCAAAACACGAAATTTTGATCGAGTTCGCACCAAGGTTGGAAACATTGACGCATGTTTACACTGCAAAATTGCTATCAATTTGCATAAAACCACCCACAAGATCAAATAATATGCTAATGTTGATTTTATAGCACATGTATGTACATTATTTCGATTTGGCTTCTTTGACAAACAACCATAATTTTATGAAATCATTATTGTAGGCTGGTCCATTTTGACTATCTTAGTCATTTGAGGAGATAATTTAATAATGTCTATCAGTTTAATTGAAGGAGAAAACGAGATGAAACATCAAACCAGTGGTAAGAAGCGAATATCACAGCG
>CAZHXQ010000131.1:0-3025 GCA_964536465.1 uncultured Anaerolineaceae bacterium | reverse complement strand
CCAATTCCAGCGGCTGGACCAAGGCCCAGCCGTACGGAAGGGGTTCATCTCCCTCTGCCAATATCCAGCCGTGTGGAGAGAGTTTGTCTCCCTCCATCAGCATCCAGCCTATTCCATCTATCCCTTGACCGAGCCGGCCATCATGCCGCGCACGAAGTAGCGCTGTAACCCCAGAAAAACCAACAGCGGCAAGATCATGCTGATGAAGGCAGCTGAGGTCATCAGGTGCCAGTCCTGGCCTTTTTCACCGACCAGGCGGGCGACCGCAATTGTAACGGTTTGATTCTTCTCACCCAAAAAGACCAGAGCCACCAGGTAGTCATTCCACAGCCAGAGAAACTGGAAGATGGCGAAAGATGCCAGCGCGGGAACAGACAACGGCAGAATCAGTCTGGTAAATATGGTGAAGTTGGACGCGCCGTCAATATAAGCCGATTCCAGCAATTCACGCGGGATGGTACTGATATAGTTAAAGAGCAGGTAGGTCGCCAGCGGCAGACCAAAGCCAGTGTGCGCCAACCAGATACCCAATAAGGTACCATTGAGCCCCATATTGACATAGTCTTTAAGGATGGGAACCAGGGCAATCTGCAAAGGCACCACTAACAAAGCCACAATAATGGTAAAGACAATGTTGCGCCCGGGGAAATCCAGCCAGGCAAAGCCAAAGGCGGCAAAGGCCGCAATCAAAATCGGGATGATCGTGCCCGGAATGGTAACCGCTAACGAGTTCAGAAAAGCACCGCTCAGGTTGTTGCCCGAACGGGTAATGGTCTGCCCTTCAGCGTTTTTATAGGTAATCGTTTTGCCACCCAAGACGTCTGAGTAGTTTTTAGTGGTCAGATTGGTAGCAAAACCGACCCAACGTGGCTCTGAAATGATGGCAGTACGAGTGCGTTTGTTGCCATACCAGGTAATCAGGCGGCCATCATCCAACTCCACCGTGTTGCGGAACTGATCAAAGGTGGCCGTCTTTCCCATAACCTCAAATGGCTCGTCAAGATTCACAGATTCAGGGATGACGATGCGCTCGATTTCTACATTCTCTTTATGAGGGAACACATTCCACCAGCCACTGCGGAAAATTTCATCAGGGGGGCGGAATGAGGTAATCAGGATACCCACAATTGGAACCAACCAAACCACACAGATGATGATCAGGATGAAATTATTCCAAAAGGCTGATTTTTGCTTCTCGGTTTTTAAGGTTTTCTTAGCCATCAGAACCCCCTTCTTGATTGATTGAATTGGCGGACGTTATTGATGATCACCGGTGTCACCAGCAGCAGCAGGACGATGGCGATAGCCGAAGCCTTGCCTGCGTCGGTATAAGTAAAACTCTGCAGGTAGAACTCATTGGCAATCACGTTGGTCCCGTTGTTGCCTCCTGTCATCACGCGGACGATGTCAAACGTCTTCAGGCTGAAGATCACGATGGTGGTGGTCACCGTCAGCAGGGTTCCTTGAATATAGGGAACAATAATCGAGAAAAAGGTCTTGATCTCAGAGGCACCGTCGATGCGCGCGGCTTCCAGCAGCTCAGCCGGCACGCCTTTGATCGCGCTCGACAGGATCACCATGGCGTAGCCAGTCTGCAGCCAAATCATGATGATAATCAGGAAAAAGTTGTTCCAGGGGGGCAGGTTTAGCCATGGCTGCGAGTTTCCTCCCAGCGCCAGCACGATCGCGTTAAGCAAGCCAATCTCCTGAATGCCGACCCCGGTGCCTTTGTAGGTGTAGATGAACTTCCAAATTACACCGGCACCGACGAAGGAGATCGCCATAGGCGTGAAAATGATTGATTTATAAATCACTTCTGCCCGCGTGCGGTCTGCCAGGGTCGCGATCAGCAGGCCCAGCCCAACGCTGAAGGATGTGCCAAAAACCAACCACAACAAGTTGTTGCGGAAAGTTTCGAGCATGCGCGGGTCGGTGAAAGCAAACTTATAATTTTCAAAACCGATCCACTCCGTCCCCAGGTAGTTGCGGAAACTGGCGATCAGTGAGCGAAACACCGGGATTGCCAGGAACCAGGCCATAATTACCACAGCGGGGCCCACGAAAACAAAGGGCTGCAGCACCCTTGAAATCCGTTTGGGCATTTTCATAACCAACCAGTTGGTGACCAGGTAAAGCAAAGCGACGCCACCAACGCCCCAAATGATCGCTACGGTGACCTGTACGATTTGGGGAGCGTTAGCTCTTTGGAGAAATAAATATCCCTGCCACAAAACCAGAAAGGTCAGCGCAGGGACGAGAATAGATACCAGGATTTGACCCAAGGTGGTTCCAAACCAGGCCAGGATCTTGTTGATCGTATTGTTGCCATCGGGTGTTGGCGTTTTAGCTTCTACTACACTCATCCAGTCACCTCCTCAGCTATTGGGAGTTTAGAGTATGGAGAGCAGGCTTGTTTCTGGTGCCTGCTCTCCAGCTTTCAAGCTAACTTGACCTGGCTATCGCGTTTACTTTGGCCAGGAGGCGTCAATCTGCTGCAGGGCTTCCTGTCGCGTGATTGAGCCGGAAACATAATCGGTCATGTACTTCCAGAAGGTACCAGCACCAACAGCACCCGGCATCATGTCGGAGCCATCGAAGCGGAAGGTCGTGGCGTTGCGGATGGTTTCGGCTACACCGCGGGTCACAGGATCAACGTACCAGTCAAGGGAAGCATCGTTATGGGTCAGGATGGCGCCACCCTGCTCAACCCAAACCCTGAGGGATTCACCGGTTGAGAAATACTGGATGACTGCGCGCACTTCAGGACGATCGTTGAAGACGGCGTAGATGTCACCAGCACCCAGGACGGGCTTGCCAAATTCTTCGTTGATTCCGGGCAGGTAGAAGAAGCTATAGTCTTCACCAGGAACGGTTTCTTCGGGGAAGAAGGTGGTTACAAAGTTACCCTGTCGGTTGAACCAGCATTTGGGCGGATTCTCGAACATGGGCTTGGGGGCATCACCAAAGTTAATGGTGGGGATGGCAGCGCGGCCGCCATAGACATAATCATCATTGAACCAGATGG
>CAZHXQ010000130.1:0-3131 GCA_964536465.1 uncultured Anaerolineaceae bacterium | reverse complement strand
AAGACCGGCGCGAACAGGGTTGAAGAATTGGCAAGGTTCGTACGGAGGGGGCTTGCTCCCTCCGTTCTTAGGGCTCTCCCCAGAAGCCGTCCCGCAGCCCCAAAAACCCTAATAAGACGGGTTGGAGTGTGAGACTTCGATGTCCTTGACGCACAAAAAGCGGGGAACTTTCAGCGCGGTTGGGTTGCGGCGGCCGTAACTGCTGGAAACATTATAGGCAACCTGTTTTTGGCTCAACCACTGCAGACGTTCCCCAAAGAAATCGCTGAACTTCTGGGTCAGGCGCACGTTGTAAGGTACCTGAACGCTGCCATCTTTCTTCAAATACAAGGCGCCGAAGCGGCTGGACCCAGTGACCATACCCTGCGAGGGGTTGACCACGTTCATATAGTGGATATAGGGCACGTAGAGAATATCCTCGTCGCGCGGCATCTCGAGCAGTTCTTTCAGGCTCCCAAGCGCTTTTCCGCCCCCATCCATCACCAGACTGACGTGGTTAACGTCGTGCCCGGTTGGTTGCTGGTCAAATTCATCCGCCGAGTCCTGGTCCCACATGAAAGCCTGGAAGCGACCTTCTGAAATCAAGGGGAAGGGTTTTCTATCCAAACCATATCGGTCAGCTTTTTCGCCAAAAATTTCGGCTTCCCGCGGGTCGTCAGTAAGGCTGACCTTTTCTGAAAACAGCAATTCACCCAGGTTTTCTTCCTTGAGGAAGGAATAACCCTGTTTCAAGGCTGCGCCGTTCATGCCGTACATGCTCATGATATAGGTCAGTTCAGCCGTGGCAGCCGGACCCAACACGACGGTATACTTGCCGACCGGTAGCTGCAGGCCCTGGTCTTGCTCGTAGTGGTGCACCAACAGGGTCAGATCCTCGTGCAGGCCCTGGGCATCGAGGTCGCTTTTTTTCTGGGCGGATTGCTCGGCGTTGACTTCCCATTTCAAACTCTCGGAAGAGAGCACAGCGGTGACCTGAGCGTCTGTAGAGCGGAAATATTGGGTGTGTTCGTTGGCAGTGCTGATTTGGGCAGTGGTGGTGACACCATTGCTGAAGATGCCGCTGAGCCTGACATCATCATTTTCCAGGCCTGCTGCCAGCGTGTTGAAATAGGCCAGGCGTTCTTCATTGGTCAGGGCTGCCAGTGCCGGGTCATAGGGGCGCTCGTCGACAACGTCTTGCTCGTAAACCGGAAAGGTGGGCTCGTAGCTGAGCGGCTGGGCATGAGGCAGCATCTCGGCGAGGGTGTCGAGCCCGTTTAACATACGCTGGACTTTGGAGGGGTCGGCGATCATACTGTAGCTGACTTTTTTGTTGCCATCAAAAGCGAGGAAGTCCAGCGAGATGAGGTGTTCGTTGGTGTTCAGCGAGATTGCTGAGTTAGCAAAACGCATCAAGTAGCTGTCTTCTTCGTGATAAGTGATCAAGGCTTTGAGACCTTTTTCTACCGCAGCCTGGCGCAGTTGTTTTAATAAATTGATTACCTGGTTCATTTCACTCTCCTACCTGGACGTTATCGAAGCGGCAGATGGGCACGCCATGCCCCAGCTGCATGATTTGATTGGGGGCACCTTTGCCACAATTTTCGACGTAATGGACATGCCAGGTGCTTTCATCCCCTACGGCTGTTAGCGAATTGTAAAAAGACAGGGTCTCACCGCGATAGGTTGGGTTTTTGACTACCTGTTTCTTGTGCCCATCCTCCACCAGCCAGCCGATGTCGCAGGCGAAGTGGAATTGTTCGCGGTTAGAACCGATCGACCAGCTCTTGTCGCCGTCCAAAACCAGTCCGCGCTCGGTATTGGCGATGATGTCTTCCAGGCTGCCGTCGGTGCCGGGGTCGATGTTGATATTGGTCATGCGCTCAATGGGCACGCGGTAGAAAGAGGTTGCCCGGTTGGCGCCGCTGGAACCGTCGAAAATTTGTTTTCTGGCTTTTGCGTTAGCTTCTTCCACCATCTGGCGTCCGGTGATGGCGCCGACCAGGATGCCTTGGTCGATGAGCAGATTATCTTGAGCCGGCACGCCGTCGTCATCGTAACCAAAACTGCCCGGGCTGTTGGGCTCCAGCGCGTTGGCGCGGGCGGTCAGCTTTTCGGAACCGTAGCGCAGCTTGCCGAAGTCTTCCAGGCGGACAAATGAGCCGCCGGCAAAAGAAAGCTCGTAACCGAGGATGCGGTCGAGCTCGAGGGCGTGACCGATGGTCTCATGGGTTTGCAGGAACATGATGCCGGGCAGCAGGATGACCGACATTTTGCCACTGGGCGCGTCTTCGGCAACCAGCAGCTGGTTGAGGTCGCTGACAATGCGCTCGGCATTTTTGAGGAAGTCGGCTTCGTCGATGCTTTCCCAACCGCGGGTTGGGCCAGTTCGGCCGGGCAGATATTTCAGCCGCTGCATGCCGCCGTCTTTATCGACACCGATGGCGTGGATGGACGGGAAGACTTCGATGATGTTTTTCTCGATATCGGAGCCCTCGGAATCCATGAAAACGATTTGTTTGCGGACGAATTCGAGCGTGCTGATGCGCTGAACCACGCCGGGCTGGTAGAGGGCGGCGTCCATTTTTTTGAGGAAAGCAACTTTCTCATCCAGACCGATGGTGAAAGGGTCGATCTGGTTGGGGCTTTCAAAGCTGGCGACGATGGCTTCTTTTTCCGCCAGGCGGATGGGGAAGGTCACCCTTTCGGAGGCGATGCGGGCATTATCGAAGGCTCTCTCAAAGATCGCGCCCAGGTTGGAGAGGTCTGAGGAGGCTGAAAACCCCCAGGCGCCGTTATAGAGCACGCGCACGCCCAGCCCGCTCTGGCTGGAGGCGTTGTTTTCTTTGAGATTGCCATTCCACATGAAGAGGAAGTTGCTGTCTTCGTGCGGATACCAGCGCGCGTCAACATAATGCGCGCCTTTGGCATGCAGTTGATCAATTAGTATGCGGATAGAATCTTTCACAAGTATCTCCTTTGATTACAGTTGAGTATATTATAGGTTTATTGCTGAAGTTTTGGGGGTATTTGGCAAGAGCGGTTGGGTGGTTTTAATGCTGGGAGGAGGGAGATGAACCCCCTCCGTACGAACCTCACTAATTTCCCCAGGCGGAGGGAGACAAGTACTGCTCGCTTCGCTCCCAGCATCA
>CAZHXQ010000129.1:0-3140 GCA_964536465.1 uncultured Anaerolineaceae bacterium | reverse complement strand
CGCGAGGGGGCTGGTAGAAGTGTCCATGGATACAGAGATTCATAAATTTTGGGGTTATCCTTTCAGGTAGGCAAGTTTGTGTTTCATCCTGGCCGGGTTGATCTCAAAGATTCTGGACATACTGTCCAGGCTGGTCACACGGTTTTCAGCCAGGTAATCCATCCAGTATACATTGATCGGAGGATTCTTCATATTGTTCTCAACAATTTGAGTGAAGAAACTGTACTGCACCGGGGAAATATTGAGCAGTTTGGGCTTTCTTCCCAGAGCCCCCGCGACCAATTGGGTAATTTCACGGTAGGATAACTGTTCAGCGCCACCGAGTTCAAGGGTTTTATTCAAAGTTTCCGGCAGATCCATCGACCAGATCAGGGCTGTGACAAAATCTTCGACCCATAGAGGTTGAAGCAAGACAGCGCCTTCTCCTGGCAGGAAGAAAAATCCTAGGAATTTCTTCAGCAACCTGGCAATAGACTGGGTAAAATGGTCCCCATCGCCAAAAAGCCAACCGCTGCGGAAAATCGTGTATGGTAGCCCCGATTTTCTGACTACATCTTCACCCAACCCTTTCGCTTTGAGTAGACCATAAGCGGAATTGCGATCTGCTCCCAGGTGACTGACGTAATAAAAACGTTTTACACCAGCCTGCCTTGCGATGTCTGTGAACACCTCCAGATTTTGAATCTCAAATTTGGCCAGGTCTGCTTTGGTTCCTTCCTGCTCGACGCCAGCAAGGTGAAACACCGTGTCCACTTTATTGAAAGCTGAGGCAAGACCGCCGATGTCTTCCATGGAACTTAAGACGATATCGTAATTCTTACCTTTTGGAAGCGCTCCGGTTTGCGTGCCAGGAGGCAGCAGTAAGCGAAAATCGAAAGAACTGGCCTCCAGTTTTTCTACCAGGTTCTTGCCAATAAAGCCAGTTCCGCCCGTCACCAAGATCATGGCCATAATTATAGCAGAAATGGGCTGCTGGCATACTACTTGCACTTTTAGGTAGCAGTGATGAAGGTGGAATTTATGACAATGGAAAAGAAAATTGGTTTTCATTATTTTCAGGACTTAAACCATTATCAGGCACGAGACCTGGCATTGTGGCAGCCTGAATTGGAATCGTTACAGGCGGGATGGCTGGTACTCAAAGCAAGCTCATCCTACGCGATACCTGAAGAGTTTATCCTGGGTATGCTTCGTTCCGGTGTGCAACCGATTATTCATTTTGATTTTCCAGTGAATTCGGACATCCGGGCTGAAGATTTGCGTATCTTGCTCAGTTCATACGCCAAATGGGGTGTCAAATATGTGGTCTTTTTTGACCGACCCAACATGAAGTCCAGTTGGCTGCATGATACCTGGTCGCAGGGCGACTTGGTTGAGCGCTTTTTGGATCGCTACCTTCCCTTTGTGCGGGCTGCAGAGCAACAAGGATTAATACCAATCTTCCCACCCTTGCAACCTGGAGGAGATTATTGGGATCTGTCTTTCCTGAAAAAAGTCCTCTCCTTGGTCAAGCAGCGCAGAAGTCTCGATTTCGTTTCCAACCTGCACATCGCGGTGAGCTCTCAGACGTTCGGTCATCCGCTCAGTTGGGGTGCCGGGGGTAAACGCAATTGGAAAGTGCCACGCCCCTATTCCAAAAGTGAGCTCGGCGAGGAAGACCATATCGGCTTCAATACCTGGCAATGGTATTTCGACCTGGTCAAGAGCGTTTTGGAAATCGACCCAAAAATGTTCCTGTTTTATTTCGGCAGTTCAGATATCCGCACCAGCTTGCTCGATCCAAAAGTTACTTTTGAGGAATTAGTCGACTTCGCTCTCAGCCCTTCCGAAGAAGCCGGGCAGACCGCTGACCAAAAAAATAATATCCTCGGTTGTCTTTTCTGGATCCTCAGTTCCAATGAAGAAAGCGCGGAAGGCACAACCGCATTCTTTGATGTCAGCGGCAAGCCCAAGCTGGCTTCGATACCCGCTTACAAAGAACAACTGGAGCACACCCGTAAACAAAACCTGGAGTACGCTGTTTCCGACCGTCTGGCAGAGTGGATTTATCCAATAAATCACTACCTGCTCTTACCTTCTTTCGAGTGGGGAATACCTGAAAATACCCTCGATCGCATCCGACCGATCATCCGCGATTCCCGTCCAACCATCGGATTTTCGTTGATTGAGGCCACCAACGCCCGCAAAGTGACCGTCTGGAACGAAAACGGCGCATTCAGCGTGCATGACATCGATATCCTGCGAGAAGCCGGCTGCCTGATTGATGAGCAAGTGATCAGCAGCGTGGGTATTCCCGTATAAATACCAAGGAGTGAAAATGCACCCATCAAATGTGAATCCTTACCAAATGTCCCCCGGCAATCCAAAAATTGTGGTTATTGGCATGGGCGGGGGTGGATCGAATGCGATCAACCGCATGATTGAAGGCGGTATGCAGGGCGTCACCTTTATTTCAGCTAACACGGATGCCCAGGCTCTTTCGACGAACCTGGCGCCCAACAAGATTCAGTTAGGACCTAAACTGACCCGTGGTCTGGGCGCAGGAGGATTACCGACGGTAGGAGAATCTGCGGCCGAAGAAAGCAGCAAGGACCTGGCTAACGTGCTTGGTGGCGCGGATATGGTCTTCCTCACCGCCGGGATGGGTGGCGGTACGGGAACAGGGTCAATCCCGGTTGCAGCCAAAGTTGCCAAAGCATGCGGCGCTGTGACGGTCGCGATCGTCACCAGACCGTTTTCATTTGAGCTGGGACGAAGGCAGAGCAACGCAGATTCCGGCATCGAGAAGTTAAAGGAATATACCGATACTCTGATTGTCATCCCTAATGACAAATTGCTTGAGATCGCTCCGCGGGATTTGCCACTTGAGATGGCTTTCACTTTAGCCGACGACGTGCTCAGGCAAGGTGTCCAGGGTGTCTCAGAATTAGTAACTGAAACCGGACTGATCAATGTGGATTTCTCGCATGTTAAAAACATCATGACCCGAGGAGGAAACGCCCTGATGTCGATTGGTACCGGCAGCGGCCCGCACAAGGTCCAACAGGCAATTGAGAAGGCACTCCATCATCCTCTGCTGGATGATATTGATCTCTACTCTGCCTCAGGAATGGTCGCGAACTTCACCGGTAGTGAGGAAG
>CAZHXQ010000128.1:0-3147 GCA_964536465.1 uncultured Anaerolineaceae bacterium | reverse complement strand
TCCATCTCTGTCGATGGCGCAAAAGGAGTTGTCTTTGGCTGCTTCCTGCATGAAGCTTGGCATTGCAGAAATCGGCAGCAGGTATTGTTGGGGGCCGCGTTCTATAGCTGGCGCTGAAATACCGATTCCCTCGCAGTAGCGAGAACCTTGCCATTTTCAGAGAGACTGGATGCTGGCTGTTTCGAAAGTGAGGCCCGCAATTATTTGACTTTACCCATGAAAGATGACGTCGTAATCGGTAGTGATCACCACGTCTGCCAGGTGCTTATGCCCAGCGATAATCTTGTGTTCAGTAGCCAGGATTGACTCAATAAACGGATCGCCTGCCTCATCACCACGGTTTCTCTTTCTACGGTGGGAGAGTGACTCCTCGAAGTTTCGATCAATAAATACGCGGGTGTCGATATGTTTCAGCAAAGAGGTGTAAGTCCCTTCGGCTATCAACACTTTTACCCCAGACAAGTTCACTGATTCTTCAACAATTGCGTTGCTGTCATAATCGACCAGTGGCTTAAGGAGTGTGTCGACGCCGGCGATGGCCTGCAGCAGGTGCTGTTCCAACAGGTCTAAATTAACTTCTATCTGTGGTCCAAGCCAGGCAGCATCCTCTCTTCGCCGAGCATCGTTGGAACGCGGCGGTAGATAAAAGTAATCATCCTGAGCAAGGATTACCGCCTTGACGTTCCTGGATGCCAGGATCTCCTCAATAGCGCAGGCGGTTTCAGATTTTCCGCTACCTGATTCACCAGCCACGCTGACCACATAGCGGGTGCGTCTGGAGTTGATGTCATCAAAAATGTGACCAACTATTTTTTGGGCTGCTTCTGTGTGCCATTTTTCAACGAGAATGATGTCGCCTCTCATGCTGCTCTATTCCTTATCTGCTTAAGTGAGTTTGACGATTAAACCTCATCAAGCTTTGCGCTGCTGACTTTTAGTTCCCCATTTTCCAGTATTGAAACCGGCATGGGATTAGAAATGTCGCCAATAAAGCCCTTGACGGGATGGTTTTGAACCGCGACGACCAATACCCATTGACCTGATGGATCCTGAATCATCTTGCCTGCGTAAAAAGAGCCTTGTTCGTCACCCAGAAGCAAATCATCGTCAGGCTGGCTGAAAGGACCCAGGGGATGGTCTGCCATCATATAAAAGGTGCCGGTGGGAGCTCGCCCTTGTCGCGTGGCCAGACGGCGATCGGAGTGCTTGGACTGGTCCACACAAAAGAGCAAATACCATTTCGACCCGATGTTGATTAGTTGTGGCACTTCCAGGTAGGCGAAAGCTCCGGGCTTTGTGAGGGGTTTGTCTGCTGACCAACGAATGAGGTCGTCGGAGTGAGCATGCCCGACAACACCGCGTTCTTTGGTCTCACCATGATTAGCGCGGGCAGTGACCAGGGCGTGAAATTTGCCGTTGTGCTCAAAAACCCAGGGATCACGCCAGGTTTCTTCGTACCAGTGATCCTCGTCAAACACTTCGTACCATTGCGGATCTATTCTGATCAGAGGATTGGCTGGATGTTTGCGCCAATTCAGTAAATCTGGAGAGGTTGCCAGACCGATGCGTTGAATTTTGCCATCTTCCATCTGGCTTGTGCCAGTGTAGAACATGAACCAGCTATCCTGGTGACGATAGACAGAACCCGTCCAGGTTGTCTGACTGTCCCAATCATTTTTGTCCTCAGAAGGATGAAGCGCATCGGGGAGCACCTTCCAGTTGACCAGATCAGGTGAGAGGGCATGTCCGATTGAGGTGTGCCAGTGGCGCAATTCGGGGTTCTGCAGGGCGCGAGGAGCCTGCAAATAGAAAATGTGATAGTCGCTGCCATCCTGTGCAAACCAAAAATCCCAAACCCACTTATCTTCCAGGTGTAATGTCATCGAATTGTGTCAATGTCCTTATCATAAGTTTTTTGTCAATGTGGCATTAAAATTCCCTGCTATCATCCGTCGATTTCCTCGTTTAGAAGTTGCCGGGATAATCTGGCGCATTCGTAAGGGTTGCCCTGGCAGAGATATAAACCCAAGTGCTCAAAGCCTCCCATTTCCTGCGTATAGGGGAGAAACTCGAAGTACAACCCACCGCCGGGACCGTTGTGGGTGGTGACGTTGTATGCAATTTCCTTTCCAATCATAGGCATCACACGCAGGATAAGCCGAATGGCGTCCTGCCAACCATCAACAACAGCAACCATCTCGGCGTCATCGAGCGAGTGGAGGGTTTGCCTGGCAGTATTTTTTAGCACCAGCATCATATCGAAGGGTCTGCGCATGAAGTAAGGAGTGAGCAACACTGCCGGACCGTAATCTTTGATGATCAAATGGTTTGTGGTATTTCTTAAAAGGAAGTCGGTGAAAGTTTGTTGGTGCTCTTGATGGAATTGTTGATCCTGCCTGATACGGTTAGGCATGATATTGCTTGCCGCAATCTGCTGGTGACCGTGGGAAAGTGAACCGCCAACCAAACGACCGTGATTCTTGATGACGGATACATATACGTTCGGCTTCGCCGTTAACACTTTTTCGAGCGCAGCCAGGCGTTGGAAGGCGATCAGTCGATCCGCCTGCGGCATATTGTGCCAATCTCTATCGTGGAACGAAGAGGTCCATTGCAAAAAGTGGAAACCTTCAACGGGCTCTCCCTGATCGAGGGCAGGTGCCTTGTTTAGACTGGGATCGCCTGACGGATGCCTTTGAGCTGGATAAAAGATGGGGTAAAGGTTTTTGTTAATAAAAGTAAAACCTTCGCTCAGCTCAGCCACATCCACTATTCGCGTGGTGAGCCCCTGGCAAATCAGGCAGCGTTTTGATTCCTGTGGCTGGTTAGCATTGGCATGAGGGGGATAATTGTCGTGCGGTCGCCGCGACCGAGCAGAGCTAAAGACAATCCAATCGAGGTTGCGCGGATCTATCTGTGCGTAACCGTCTGGAGCAAAATCGGCCATACCTCGTTCGGCAAGAAAGAAATTTCTTAACTCGTCCAGCTCAACCTTGCTGATATCCTGAGATTGAACCAAACTCTCCAAGAATTCCCGCGTCAGATGCTCTCTCATAGCTAGTTCTCCGGGACCTATCCCTTGTATTTGATATCCTGAAGAAACTTTGTGACCACGTTTTTCCAGGTGAAGTAGGGAATTGTAATCTG
>CAZHXQ010000127.1:0-3195 GCA_964536465.1 uncultured Anaerolineaceae bacterium | reverse complement strand
CCTTGTACAAATAAAGTTATTTTAATTTATCTCAATCTACCCGCCACGGCCAAAGCCAGGTTGAGCAAAAATTTTGCTGTCGCAGATGGACTTGGTAACATTTATTTATGAAAAAGACGATTATTTTACTTTCAATCCTGCTGTTAGGCACGCTCGCTGCCTGCGGCCGCGAAGTATCGCCAGGGGAACCCGACAGCATGCTGCCAGTTATCCCTGTGGCAACTGTAACGCGACCATCAAACGAACCTGCTCTGACAAATACGCCCGAAGAGACAACTATTTTGGCTGAGCCCACCGTCGTCCCTGAGCCAATCTCGATCGCGGCTCAAAATCTGGAGACTCCCTGGGAGATCGCCTTTCTGCCTGATGGCAAGTTGCTGGTCACGGAACGCCCCGGCACCCTCGTGGTGATTGGAGGGGCCGAGTACGTGCGCATCCCCATCACAGATGTGTATGAGCGCAGTGAGAGCGGATTGCTCGGACTGGCGCTGCACCCAGACTTCGAGCAAAACCAGTGGCTTTACCTCTACCTGACTTACGAGACGCCAGATGGGCTGCTCAACCGCGTTGAACGCCACCGTTTCGACGATGGCAAACTGTCTGAAAGCACGGTCATTTTCGATCAGATTCCCGGGTCCAACAATCATGATGGCGGAAGGATCGAATTCGGACCGGACGGATTGCTCTACATCACCACCGGAGACTCCCAAAACTCCGCTCTGGCTCAGGATATCGATTCGTTGGCTGGCAAGATTCTGCGTCTGCACGACGATGGCTCGATCCCTGCGAACAATCCCTTCGGCAATGCGGTTTACAGTTATGGTCACCGCAACCCTCAGGGGCTGGCCTGGGACGAGCAGGGACGGCTCTGGTCCACAGAACACGGACCCAGCGGATTGGGCAGTGGCTATGACGAGCTCAATTTGATTGAAATCGGTGGGAATTACGGTTGGCCGGTCATTCAGGGCGATCAGACCCAAGAAGGTATGATCACACCCCAGCTTCAGTCGGGTGGTGATGAAACCTGGGCGCCTGGTGACCTGGAAATCGTGGACGGCACTGCCTGGTTTGTCGGCTTGCGGGGGGCGACACTCTATTGTGTGCCATTGGATGATATCCGTCCCGAGACTCTGCAGCGACATTTGGCGGGTGAGTTTGGACGCCTACGGGCTTTGCGACTGGGTCCGGATGGTCTGCTCTATACGGGCACCTCCAACACCGATGGCCGCGGTATACCACAACAGCAGGACGACAAGATTTTGAGAATCGATTGGCGGCAATTACCCTTAAAAGCAAAAAAGGATTAGCCGTGAATGCTGCATGCGTCTAATCCTTTCTGGTGCATTAGTACTATTTAATTATCAGAGGTAAAAAGAGACAATAGGTTGGGTTCTCCACCGTGATAACCACTTCGTCCGGGGTTGGGTCTGGCATACCCATGCTATCGCGAACGGCCAGGCTGAAGGCCAATATATCAGGATGATTGGGAGCAGTGAAGGTGGGGTTGACCACAGTCGGGTCGTTGAGCGTCACCGTCGTGCCGCTGATCTGCTTCCATAAATAGATCAGGGGCAGGTCACCATCTGGATCACTGCTGCCGCTGCCGTCCAGGGTGACCATAACACCGGTATGGACTGTTTGGTCCGGCCCTGCGTCGGAATGCGGAAGGGTGCTCTGGGCTTCATACGCGCCCATATCCACGAGGGGCGGCGTGCCGCTGCCGGTGTCAGGGATGTTGGGGATCTCCACAAAGCGCGGGTTATCGTCCAGGTCGGTAACTACACCAAAGGGGACAGCAGCGTTCTGGCCGGCATCAATAGCGGGGGAGGTGCGTTGCAAGCGCAGGTTTCCGTTTGGAGCATCCATAAAGAGTGGGTTAGCGTCTATATTGCCGCCGTAGTCCGACCCGCAAGCGCTGTTCCAACCTGCCGTGCCGCCGCAGCCCTGAATGTCGCTGTAGGAGATGATGGGGGTGCTGACCATGTTGAATATTTCTGGTTGATTAGACGCGCTGTCCCCCCACAGGATGACGTTAATCAGCGTCGGGTTGCTGATCAGGTTAAACATCCCGCCGCCGCCGTTTTGGGCAGAGTTGCCGCTAAAGGTAACGTTTGTTAGCGTCGGGTTGCCGTTGTTATGGTTATACATCCCACCGCCGTCGCCGTTGGCAGTGTTACCGCTGAAGGTAACGTTTGTCAGCGTCGAGATGCTGCTGTTGTCGTTAAACATCCCACCGCCGTCGCCGTTGGCAGTGTTACCGCTGAAGGTAACGTTTGTTAGCGTCGGGTTGCCGCTGTTGTCGTTAAACATCCCGCCACCGTTTTGGGCAGAATTGCCGCTAAAGGTAACGTTTGTTAGCGTCGGGCTGCCGCCGTCGTTGTGCATCCCGCCGCCGTCGCCGCTGGCAGTGTTGCCACTGAAGGAGACATCCGTCAACTTCGGGTAGTTCTGCACATAGTTGAACATCCCGCCGCCCTCTTCGGCAGTGTTGTTGCTGAAGGACACATCTTTCAGCGTCAGGCTGCCGCGTTCATTGTACAGTCCGCCAGCGCGTTTGGTACCAGTGTTGCCGCTGAAGGTCACATCCGTCAGCGTCGGGCTGCCGAAGAAGTTGTACATCCCGCCGCCGCTATGGGACGAGTTGCCGCTAAAGGTAACTTTCGTCAGAGTCGGGCTGCCGCTATAGTTGTCCATCCCGCCGCCGCTATGGGACGAGTTGCCGCTAAAGGTAACGTTTGTTAGCGTCGGGCTGCCGCTGTCGTTGGCCATCCCGCCGCCAGTGTTGCCGCTAAAGGTAACGTTTGTTAGCGTCGGGCTGCCGCTGTCGTTGTCCATCCCGCCGCCTTTAGATGCAAAGTTGCCCCTGAAGATTAAGTTGGTCAGTGTCGGGCTGCTATCCTTGTTGAACATCCCGCCGCCGTGGTTTACGGGATTAATGCCATTCGCCTGCCCCGCGGTGATGATGAAGCCATCCAGCACGTCAGTGCTGTCCATGCCGATGCTGGTGAGCACGTGGTAAGCATTGTCGCCAATAATCTCAGCTGGCGTCTCAGCAATGTTGTTCCCGTCGGTATTGCTATCGTTGCCATCAACATCACCGCTCAGGATGGTGGGGTTGCTCTGCCAGTAGCGCTGGTCAAGGCTGGTCTCCGTCCCGGCAAAGCCGCCGTAAAGCGCCACGCCGCTTTTGAGAGT
>CAZHXQ010000126.1:0-3218 GCA_964536465.1 uncultured Anaerolineaceae bacterium | reverse complement strand
TGCCCTTTTGGGGTTTTTCTTTGGCGGTTTCGGGCAGAACGATGCCACCAGCGGTGGTTTCTTCCTGCTCCATGGGTTCAATAACCACACGGCTGCCTAAAGGTTTCATAGAAATTGTCATTTTTTCTCCTCCGATTTCATTGTGCGAAAATTTAGCACTCTAATCATGCGAGTGCCAATTAAAATGATACGCCCCCATCGAGTAGAAGTCAAGCCTTTTGTATATTTTCTTATATATTTTTTACATCAGGGTCGGGCAGGCGTCAGGGTGGGGATGGCCATGGGGGTTTCGGTGGGAACCGGCGTAGGCGTGCCCATGGGCGTGGCGGTGGGCAATTCGGTTGGCAGGGCTTCATCAGGATTGATACGGCAGATATTTTCGCTGGCTCTGACAATGTACATCACCTCTTCATTGTCGCTGAACTGTTGGCGGATTTTCTGGAAAACAACAGCCGCCTCTGTGCAGTTATCATCAATTCCGGGCCGATGCAGACCAGCCAGGGCGGAACCATAGGTGTAATAATAGAGCACGGTGGTATTGGTCAGCGGTAACCCCGAGATGACGATGTCGCTCTCGCAGGGGTCTTCTTCTCTGGCCTCACAGGACTGCTCAGCGTCACAACCCACCACCGCGCAGCGCAGCATCTGGATAGCGCCCTCGTAGTTGCGCGCGCGATAATAGATCACGCCCACCTGTCCATAGGTGTCGGGGTTGTAAGGGTTGATCTCGAGCGCGCGGTAAGCGTTGCGCGATGCCGCCATAGCCTCACCCATGCGGATATAGGTGTTGGCAATCGCCATATAGGGAATCGGGTCGTCGATGCCGAGCTGATTGTTGAGACCGGCAGCCCTGGCAAAGTATTCGAGGGCAGTTTCGTATCTCGATTCTTCATACTGACCCAGGTAGCGGTAGAGCACGCCAATGCGGTTATACAAGAAGGTCAGGTTCGGGGCCAGCTCGGAAGCCCGCTTGTACCAGTCGATCGCCAGGTTGTACTCCCGGAACATCTCGTAGATGTAAGCCTGGATGCGGCAGACGTCCATCAGCGATTCACCCTCGCCGGCCCTGGCCTGCGAAATGTAATCATTGGCCTGCTCATACTTAAATTGATCCATCAGGATCTCGGCGTAATATGCCTTGGCGAGCAGGTTGTTGTTGTCCAGCTGGATGGCGATCAGAGCTTCCGACTCTGCCTGGTTGCGGTATTCCTCTTTTTCAGCCGCTGGCAGGTTGGAATTCGACAAACTGCTGAGCACATTGGCACGGACTCCCAGCACTTCGGAATTATTGGGTTGGTCGGCTTTGGCAATGTCGATCACATCCAAAGCTTGATTAAGGCGATCCAGCCGTTCCTGGTCGGTGGTCATGGTGTAAGAGGAGTAGACCATGATGGTTGCCAGATTGGCGCGCACGTGAGCATTGTCGGGCTCAAGAACCAGCGCCTGCTGGTAAGACTGGATGGCCTTCTCCAGGCTGCCAGCCTGGAAATGGGTGTCGCCCTCGATTACAAAAGAATTCACCGTGCGGGTGGGTGTGGGTGTGGGGATAAACGGCGGCCAGATTTCGCCCTGCGCAAAGGCACGCACCACCGCTACCAGGGCAACCACAACCAGCAGGATCGCCATCACAAAGTAGGGGTTGGAAGAGCCGCGGGGGTTGCGGAAAAGGTTCTTGCGCTCGTCGATGAACATGGTTAGGGCTGCGGGGTCGCTGTGGGTCCGGTCACATTGGTGGGGGTCGGTGCCGGTGTGGCCGTGGGCGGATTGAGCAGATTTTCTTCGCAGATCTTCAGGATCTCGTTGGCGTTGAAAACCGCGTTTTCGTTATCTGCCACGGTCGAGAGCAGCGCGTTGGCAATGCCGACAGCGCCAGTGCAGCGGTTGATTTTGGCCATAGCCAGGCCATAGCGGCTATACGTTTCGATTGTGGTTAGATCATAAGACAGCAGGATGCCCTCCACCGCGACACCGTCTTCGTTCGTGCCGCCCCTGACAGCCAGTTCAAGGTAATTTGTGGCCTGGTTATATTCGCCTTTGCGATAATAAAGTGTTCCCAGGTTGGCATAGAGGTTAGGATCGTCTGGGCCGTCACGCAGGGCGGCATTGCCATACTGAATGCCCTTCTCCCATTCTCCCAGCATGCCATAAACGCGTGAAATGAAAAGGTTGGGGGTTGGGTCGGTCGGGTTGAGTGAATAAGCCTTGGTGAAGTTGAAAACCGCCTGGTCGAGTTGACCGGTGTTGATCTGGTTGCGCCCCAAAGCCATGTAGACGCGGGCAATGTGGGGGTTGAGCCCGACCGCGATCTCCAGCTCTTCGACGGCTTCTTCGTAGTTGCTGGTGATTTCGAGAACGTAACCGCGAGCCCAGTGGGCTTCCAGCAGGTTTGGTTCCAGCGCCACAGCGGTGCGGGATTCTTCGATGGCTTTGTCCATCGTGCCCAGTTCGTCCATGCCAGCCTCAACGCGCAGCGCCAGAATGTAGGCATAGGCGGCATGCGCCAGACCAGAGTTCATATTCAGCTCGATTGCCTTCTGCGCGTCCACCTCTCCAGACAGGTAATCCCGCTGGAAACCTTTGGCCCAGCCCAGCAGCGCGTAGGCGTCTGAAGCGCTGTTGTCCAGCAGAATCGCGTTTTGGGCGTTGACCTGCGCCTGGGCAAGCTGGTTGGTATAGATTTGGAGGCGCGCGATCTTGAGATAATTCTGCACATTTTGGGGGTCGACATTGATGGCGCCCTGATAAGCCTGGATGGCCTGCAGATACTTGCCTTCGGCTGCCATTGTGTCAGCCTCTTCGACATAAGAGGCAGGCGCGCGCGTGGGTGTGGCGGTAGGCACAAAAGGCGGGTCCATCACCGGCACCACCACCAGATTGAAATACAGTAAAAGCCCGATCCCAATCACGAGCAAGAAAATCAGCAAGCCGTTCGGCTTGTGACGCTTCTTGTTGAGAGAGAGCCTGCTTCCTTTAAGATACATGGTTTCATATTATCACTCTTTTAAATCAAGCGTCAACTAATCTGACCGCCCTGCCCGCGGTCCTTCAGCTTCGCTAGCCTCTTCCAAACTGGTTTGATAAACCGTCTATTCTACAATTGATTAAACAGGTCAAAAAGCGCATTGCGCTTGCCCAAACAGGCTCAATCGTCTAAAATTTGACCATGCGATTTGACATTTTCAGTCTTTTCCCGGAAGTCTTTCAGCCTTATCTCGATA
>CAZHXQ010000125.1:0-3245 GCA_964536465.1 uncultured Anaerolineaceae bacterium | reverse complement strand
GCTGTCAGGGCAGGCGCGCACGCCATTCCATCCTACGACTTCGATAAATCACATTACCAATGTAACCTGGCGGTCTGGTTATTTGACTATAGTGGCTAAGCGCATTAACTCAGCTGGTATGCCCTAATTCATTTGCATGTGTTAACCCAGGTTCACATAATACAAACGTGACGTTTTGCGTTGGCGATGGAGTGGTGGACTGAACGCCTTTCAGCCTGAAGAATGCAATCTCTAATACAAAGATCAGTAAAATGCACTTGGGTACTGGATTCTTTCCTGAAGTGGCTACGCGCATTAACTATTCTGACTGGCGCTTGAACTTCTTACAATTACGATTACCCAGGGATACAGGTTCTTGCACCAACGGCCCGATGTGTCGGCGTTGCAGTGGCCAACTGAACACCATCCCACCCTAAGAATTCGATCAGTCGCGTTAGTGATATTTAAATTGAGCTCGGATTCTTCCCAACAGCAGCTACGTGCAATAACTCGCATGGGGGTTACTAATTAAGTGGGGAGCATGCGCTTCTGTCATCTGACGATTGGACAAGCCCAAATAACAAATCAGGCTGACTCAAAAGTCAGCCTGATTTTTATTACACTTTCCGCGGGCTAAACCTGGTTCATCTTTTCAGATTTATTCTTGGCAGCCCACGGTCTAATTTCTGCCGTCTTATCTCAATATGATCGGCAGGTAAATGTTCCTGGAGGGTTTCACATCAATATAGACCCAAGCATCGTCACTCCACTGGTCGGCATTGACTTGCACCGATAACAGCAAGTAACGGAAGCTGTCTGGTCCCATGTAGCCAGCCTCTGGCGTGTAAGTAAAGGAGCCGTCATCGTTCATGCTCAAGGTCCCATGGTAGGGGCCATCCAGTATCCTGATCGAGACCTGCTCATCCGGGTCAAGCAGAACATCATTCGCCAGGACGCCTTCTGCGGCGTCTTTTATCAATGTAGTGCCAGCAATGACTTCATAGAAGTCATCATTAGCAATCGGCCAGTCGTTCACCGGGGTGACAGTTATGGTCACAACAGCGAGCCCGCTCTCCAGCTCCCCATCAAAAGCCTTATAGGTGAAGCTGTCAGTACCGTTGAAGTAAGGATCGGGTGTATAGGTGAAAGATCCGTCCGCGTTCAGCGAAAGAGTGCCGTTGGAAACGGTGTCAACCAAGATCGCAGTCAGGGGATCTCCATCCACGTCGCTATCATTCTCCAAAATACCTGGAGCGGCAACGGTGAGGGTCTCCTTCTCAGCCACAGTATATTCGTCGTCCACTGCCATAGGCGCATCGTTGACCGGAGTAACCGTGATCGAGACTGTCGCGATGTTGCTGTCAACCGTCCCATCATTTGCCTTGAAAGTGAAGCTGTCTGACCCGTGGTAGTCCAGTTCGGGCATATAAGTAGCCACATCATCAACCAGAGTCACCGTTCCATGAGCAGGCTGAGCGACGATCGCGTAGGTAAGCGGGTCGCCGTCCACATCAGTGGCAACCAGGGTGATGTCAATGGGTGTGTCTTCGGGGGTGGTCACACTCTGATCCTGGGCAACAGGGGCGTCGTTCACCGGCGTAACCGTGATGGTAACCGTGGCAATATTAGAATCGTCATGGCCGTCATTGGCCACATAAGTAAATGTATCAGTGCCGTTGTAGTCAGCATCGGGAGTATATGTAAAGGATCCGTCCGCGTTCAGTGTGAGCGTGCCATTAGCGGGATCAGTAATCTTGACCGCGGTCAGAATGGTCGGGTCATAATCAGTATCATTTGACAGAACGCCTGGTGCACCAACGATCAATACCACGTCTTCATCAGTCGTGTAAGCGTCATCTACTGCAACAGGTGCCACGTTGGTTACTATCAGAATGGCTTCCACTTGTTCTAATGGGTGTCCGGCCAGATCCTTGATAGAACCTTCCGGAATACTGAAAGTGAAGGTGCCAATCAGATGGGCAACCTCATTGCCAGCATATGGCGTAATTGACACAACCAAACCGGTCGCATCGACGGTAACCAAGCCATAAGGCACACCATTCAGTGTTACCTCAGTTCCGGTAGCAACTGTCACGGGCTCGCTCATGGTGAATTCAATCGTACTCACCTCGTAGCCCTGAGGGACGGTGAAGGCCATATCAACAGCGGTGACGTCACCATAAGGAGCAACTCCTTCAGCAATCGCTTCGTCGACCGTTGGCGGTGTGATGTCAGGTCGGGGCCCGGTGTATGCGATTTCTTCATACTCTTCATAGCCATTGACGTCCACCACTTTGACGTAACCCCAGGCGGGGTCCCAATCAGAAAATTCAGGTCCAAAAACTACAGTCCAGTCAAAGTCACGTCCCTCGGCAATCGGGGTTCCAGCATATTCCACATAGAAAGGAGCGCTGGAGAGCTTGGCTGGCGGAGGGGTGATATAGCCATTAGCGCGCTGCCAGGCAACTTGTGCCTCGTCAGCAGTATATTTGATAATGGTTTCCCGGTCGGCGTCGAGCATGCCCACCTCTATGCTGGCGATATCCAAAGTGTCAAATTCGGGAACGTAACCCCAACCCAAGCTCAAAGCGCCTGGCCAGGTCTCACCCCATAGCCCGAAATCAGTGATGTCGAAGATCTCAAGATCAACAACTTCTACTGAGCCGGACAGACTGGCTAACAGGAAATCGGGATCCGCAACTACATCGAACAAGTGCATTTCGTAGTCGTAAGTGCCAATTTCTGCCATGGTCAGGCGGAATTGTGAGGTCGCCAGGTAAGGTGCGGGCATTGGGAAGCCCATAGCAGGACCGAACCAGCCGATCACATCTGCACCGTCTTGGGTCAACGGGAGATCAAACCAGGAGGCAGTCGTGTTTTCAAAGTATTCCAGCGTGGTTATATCGGTCAAATCTGTTTGCATAAGGCGGAACTGAACACGAACACCAGTGAAATCATCGCCATTAGCCGGATTGTCCAGAGTGACCCCAAATTCCGTTTCGTAATCAGCATATATGCTCGCCGGCAAATCAGTACTCAGTGCTGGCGGGTCCAGGACGGGGTGCACGGTGATGGTTACGGTGGCTGTGTCAGTCCACAAACTTTGAGTGGCTGGATAGGTGACCAACTGGTACTTAAAGGAGTCTGTTCCGTGGAAATCAGGTTCGGGAACGTAGACGAAGGAACCATCACCACTGAGTGTGAGGCTTCCATGTTGTAGATCGGAAGAGCGTCGTGTAGGGAAAGAGTGTACGTCCTGGTGTAGA
>CAZHXQ010000124.1:0-3302 GCA_964536465.1 uncultured Anaerolineaceae bacterium | reverse complement strand
GGTTCAAAGTAACCGGCATCACGTCTCACCAGCTCATCAAACCATGGTAAGAGTGGGTGAATGCCCTCGACTTCTTGTATCCCCTGGCGGATTTTGGCGCTGTCAGTCGAGGAGAGCAAGTTCAGATATTGGCGCTGCCAGCGTTTAAAAACCGAACTGGTTTTTTTGGTAGGGTTGACGGTTTCATCCGTTTTGATCAGTAAGAACATCAGGTCGCCGGCAGCATTCCTTGCCAGGCGTGTCCGTGCCATCTCAGGTTGATTGATGACCTCAAAGTTACGCTGCATATCTCGCAGTGAGCGGTACAGCGTGAGAAGCGTTTGATTTATCTCGCTAAAGATGCTCTGTTGATTTTGTGTCAGCCATGCCAGTGCGCCTGATTCCGAGCGGGACAATTGCTGCCAGGCCTTGAAAAAGGATTTCTGACTTGCGTCGCTCTGGTAGACCAGCTCGCTGAGCAACTGGGGATAGAGACCCTGGAACTCGATCTTCTGCCACTCGCAAATAAAAGTATAGAGATGACCTTGTGTTTGGGTTAGCGCAGGCAGTTTAGGTTGAAGCAGTTTTTTGTAGCCCGTTGACTTCCAATTAGGTTGTTTAATATCAGTCAGGGCAGGCAGAACCTCGCCCAGCCACAATTCGGAAGCACTCTGCAGGTTATCCAGCAGCGCCCAGGTGGAGTCAAAACTTTCTGCCATAGTTTTCAGCAGGTACCAGTCGCCGACTTGTGCGGCGGATTGCCATTTTCTGGTCTGATCCAGAATTTCCAGGGCCTGGCTGACCGCGATGACGTCTTGAAGAGGGAAGTTTTGTGCGGTAAGCCGGTTTGTTTCCCTGGGAATAGTGGAAAAAATGAAGTGGAATTCCTCGTCAAGTTCCTTATAAGAGCCGTACCAGGCTGGTAAAAGTCGGCGTAAACTCACCAGCTGTTCCGCGCTGGAGTAAGAATTTCGGATTTGGAGGTGGAAAGCCCGCAAAGCTTCTTTTTGAGTCTCATCCAAAACTGACTGAGCGAACTTATCGTATGGCAGATTCAGCTTTAACCCCGGTTGGTAGACCCAGTCGGTCGGCCAATTATTTTGCCGGGCCAGGTCTTGTAAGTCTTCAAGATTGACTGCCTGACTCATCGCTCGCAGCGCGTGGGCAAAATGCTCCCACCATGCGGGTTTGCCGAGATGGCTGGAGAGATCGTCTGCACGTGTTAGTAGTTCTGAAGCGAAAGCGTTTACAGATTGCTCAGGAGCGGGTCCGGACTTAAAATCTTCGATATTTGCCTTCACTTTTTCAAGAGATGCTGCCAATGGCAGCAGATAATCGAGCGTTGGCTCGGTAGTATAGAGTTTTTTAAGAGCGGTCAGAGCGCCGTAAAAATCGAGGGCAGTCCAACTGTGATACAGATCCCGCGCGATTGTAAGCGCGTTTTGGAGCCGCTCTGAGAGCCCCTGGGGCAGTCTCAGCCGCATGCTATTCGCCTTGCTGATGATCTGGCGCAGGTCGAAGAGTTGGTTACCAAGCATCTCGTCTGGTTCCAGTTGCGGCCACCTGGAAAACACGGATTGCAGCTTCTCTTTAAGTAAACTTAGTTGTTGCGTGAAGTTTGTTGTGGCCATAGCCTTGCCATTTAGAATCTGCAGCTGCTCATCCAAAAGCGTTATCAGCGCGTGCATATCATGATAAATCGTGGGCAAAGTACTCGAATTTAGATATTGGCTGCGCATCGCATAAATGGCCGATCCCAGCTCTTTTGATGCATGACCTGCTTCTATCAGCGTCCTCGCCTGCCAGGCAGCTTCAGTCCAATCAGAAGCAAAAACTTTTTTGAGCAGGTCCGTAAGCCCATTTAAGGGGATGTCCTCTTTGAGTTTAAGTAGGAAGATCGCCAGCCGCCATTGAGGAGTGATGGCTTCTTCAAGGGCGGTTTCGAGCAAATTTACCAGTTTTTCGATCTTTTCGAAGCCGTTTTCCGCCAGCAGCCTGAAAAGCAATTCCTCGGCAGCTGCAAACAGACGCGTCAGATCAGTCCCTATGCCAAATTGATTCAACTTTTGGTTTAAATCCAGGGCCTGGTCGAGGGCTTCCAGATTGGGCATAGAACTGGTGAAGCGCTCGAAGAGCAGTTCGTATTCAATTGCCCGCATGGTCAAATAGCTTTCCAGATATTCGACCCGCAGCCTGAGCTGTGGGATATCTTCGGGTTTGAATTCAGAAGCATGCAGCGGCCAACCTAAATCATAAATCAGGTGTGGTGAGGTCTGGTTAAGCAGGTTGAGACCTTCTTCAATCAATTGAGTGTAATCCTGCCAGATGGGGCTTTTTTCGAGCTCCGCCTGCGGCTGCAAGAATAGCCCGTTGCCCCAGTCAATGAAGCTCATGGTTTTGGTTCTCGCCTCCCAATAGATATGCTCCATCTTGACGTCGTTCCAAACGACACCTTTTGAATGAACTTTATCAAGCAGGATCAAAAGGCTCGAAAGCACTTTTAAGACAACGTCTTGAGGTATCACCTGACCAGTGCTGATACGGTCTGCCAGCAGCGCTGAGATGGATTTGCCTGGGATTTCCTCGCTGACAATAAATAAATTCACCGTGCGGGAAGTGCCTGCGATGCTTTGATCGAGCAAACGGGGGGTGTGGATGGTCAGCCCATTCTTTGAGAAATCCACCCCATCCAGGGCTGCTAAAATTTTGCCTTCGGTCTCGATCTGGACAGCCTGGCGCACGATGGTACCACCCGAAACAGTTTGTAGCGGCCGCTTCATCACGCCCTGCAGATTGCCGCTCTGCGAAACCACGCGCAGAACTTCGCCAGCGTCACCGCTGCCGACTAACTCCTGTATCTGCCATATCCGCTCTCGTCCGTTGACTGTTTTTGCCATGAGGTAGATTATACGCTGTATAAGGATTGACTGAATTTAGGGTTAATTGGTTGTCTTTTCTTATAAGTTAAAACAACCCACCTGTGGGCATTAAAGATGCCAGTCAATCCAGACCATTAATCATTTCTACATGGGTTGCAACAGACCAGATCCGGAAAGGGACTCACACCGTAAAGGAATATGTTTTCCGCGATAAATAATTTTGGTAAATTGTCTGGAATTCATCATTTGAGAAGCGATTCAGGTGGAACTTGAACGTTTACCACAAAATTATATCGCTGAATGGGAATATGCGTTAAACTGAACATCTGGTAATCACAAAAGATGATCTACCAAAAGATATTAATCGAATAATTGTGGGTCAGTGCCCCCGGGGCGACTCGAACGCCCAACCATCTGATTCGAAGACGGTAAAAATTCTGTCTA
>CAZHXQ010000123.1:0-3315 GCA_964536465.1 uncultured Anaerolineaceae bacterium | reverse complement strand
CTGGAGGGTAAGAAAAACGTATTGCTGGTGTTTAACCGCGCCTTTCTCTGACCATTTTGCCAAAAGCATATGGCGCAGTTGCGTCAGGATCATCCATTATTTACAGACCGCGATGTGGTTGTGGTCGTTGTCGGTCCCGAAGATGCGGATAGTTTTGCGGCTTACTGGCAAAAAGAATCGCTTCCTTTTATCGGTCTGCCTGACCCCAGGGCCAGTGTGCTGAAACTGTATGGTCAGGAGGTTAACCTATTCAAGCTGGGTCGCATGCCGGCCCAGGTTTTAATCGACAAAGAGGGCATCGCCCGTTTTGTTCATTACGGTCACAACATGAGCGATATCCCCGCCAACGAGGAAATCCTCGCTCTGGCAGATGAAATAAACGCCCAGAAAGTGGCTTGACCGGCTAACGGCATTAAACCATGATAAATTTATCGATTACCGAACCAAACAAGAAGCTGATCAACGCCACGCCCACGCTGATGGCTGCCATGCGCAGGAAGTGCTTGCTAAATTTCTCATCCCGCAGCACAGACATATAAAAGCTGAATAAGGCAATGATCACAAAGACGGTTGTCATCATCACTGCCAGCGCAACGAAATAGTCAGTGAAGATGAGGTAAGGCAAAATCAGCAGGGCAACCGTGACGATATATGCAATTCCTGTGTAAATAGCAGCGGTAACTGGCTCTTTGGCTGTTTCCTCGGTTTTGGTAGAGAGGTATTCAGAAGCCGCCATGGAAAGCGCGGCGGCAATACCTGTGACCAGCCCGCTCAGAGCGATCATGCGCGTGTTTTGAAAGGCAAGTGTCAGACCTGCAAGCGTACCTGAAAGCTCTACCAGGGCATCGTTAAGCCCCAGCACGATCGAGCCAGCATACTGCAGGTGAGGTTCATCCAACAGGGAAATCAGCTCGCCTTCGTGTTCCTCTTCCTCCCTGATCAAACGATCAACACCCGGAATGACGCCTTCCAGTTTTCTGTAGGCGTCAATGGTTTTTTCTTCACGGTTTTCAAGAAGTTTAATTACAAAGGTGTAGCCAAATATTTTTGAAAGCAAACCAAAAAACCAGATCAAGCCTTTTTGCGGTTTGGCGACCTTGCCTGTATATTTTTCCCAAAATCGGGAATGTTCGAGTTCATCAGCCGCAAGTTTCCTGATCTTTTCCGCGTCGTCTTCATCCTCTAAGTTTCTGGCAATTTGAGCGTAAAGCAGGTGATCGTTGATTTCTTCCTGTTGGAATCTTTTTATCGCTTTAAGTGTTTTCTCATCAATCATAATTTTCCTCGCTGCATTGATTCTACCCGAGGAACTTTCACTTAAGGTGGGCAATAGCAGAGATAGAATCTGCCTGCCTGCCAGCACCATCTAAAAACAGCCGGTCATCTGACCGGCTGTTTTGGGTAAGTTTGTTCAAACCTTGCGGTTTAGTACATTCCGCCCTGGGGCATAGCTGGAGCCGCGCCTTCGGGTTCGGGGATGTCTGTAATCAGGGCTTCGGTGGTCAGGATCATGGCCGCGATAGAAGCCGCGTTCTCAAGAGCGCCGCGGGTCACTTTGGCGGGGTCGATCACGCCCAGCTGGACCATATCGCCGTATTCTTCAGTCAAAACGTTGAAGCCGACGTTTCTGTTGCCGCCCTCCAACTGTCTCTGGCGGACGTTCTCAACTACCACGGAGCCATCTTTACCAGCATTTTCAACGATTCGCTTCATTGGTTCGGTAAGCGCCTTGCGGACGATGTTGACACCGATCTGGGCGTCTTCCTGGTCCATCTTGAGGTCCTTGAGGGAATCAATGGCATTGATCAGCGCCACACCGCCGCCTGGAACGATGCCTTCTTCAACGGCAGCGCGGGTTGCTGAGAGCGCGTCTTCAACACGATGCTTCTTTTCCTTCAGCTCGGTTTCAGTCGCGGCACCAACACGAATGATGGCAACGCCGCCAGCCAGTTTCGCCAAACGCTCCTGCAGTTTTTCGCGGTCGTAGTCACTGGTGGTGTTCTCGATCTCAACACGAATCTGCTCGATGCGGCCTTTGATGGCGTTGGTATCGCCTTTGCCGCCCACAATGGTGGTGGTGTCTTTATCGATGGTTACTTTTTCAGCACGCCCAAGGTCTTCAATGGTTGTGTTTTCGAGCTTGCGGCCGGTTTCTTCAGAAATCACCGAAGCGTTGGTCAGAATAGCGATATCCTGAAGCATAGCCTTACGGCGATCACCAAAGCCGGGGGCTTTGATGGCCACGCCATTGAGGACGCCTCGGATCTTGTTGAGTACCAATGCGGCGATGGCTTCACCGTCGACGTCTTCAGCAATGATGACGATGTCGCGCTTGCCGATCTGGACCATCTTCTCCAGCAGAGGGACGATGTCGTTTGCTGCTGAGATTTTCTTGTCGTAAATCAGAATGTAGGGATCAGTGATTTCGGCAACCATGTGCTCGGTATCAGTGACGAAATAGGGGCTGATGTAGCCGCGGTCAAACTGCATACCTTCGACATATTCGGTCTCGAATTCAAGTGCTTTCGATTCTTCCACGGTCACAACGCCGTCTTTGCCAACTTTATCCATCACATCGGCAATCAGGGAGCCAATTTGCTCATCCTGGGCAGAGATGGTGGCAACGTTGCCGATTTCGGCTTTGGTGGTGATATCGATTGCCTGATCGTGAATGGCATCGGAAACGACCTTGGAAGCCGATTCGATACCGCGTTTGAGCAGCATCGGGTTCGCGCCCGCGGCCAGGTTTTTCAAACCTTCGGTGACAATGGCGTGAGCCAGAACAGTGGAGGTTGTAGTGCCGTCGCCGGCGATGTCGTTGGTCTTGGTGGCTGCTTCTTTAAGCAGCTGGGCGCCCATATTCTCGAAGGGATCTTCGAGTTCAATTTCTTTTGCCACGGTCACGCCGTCGTGCGTGATGGTGGGAGAACCATACTTGCGGTCTAAAGCGACATTGCGACCTTTGGGGCCCAATGTGGTTGCAACCGCGTTCACAACCGCGTCAACGCCATTCTTTAAATAACGACGCGCTTCTTCTCCAAAAACTAATTGTTTTGCCATATTATTTCTCCTTGATTTCGTTAGTGTTGATTAAAGAATCGCGAGGATGTCGCTCTCGCGCATGATTAACAACTTCTTGCCATCATATTTGATTTCAGTGCCGGAATACTTTGCGAAAAGCACCAGGTCGCCGACATTGACATCCATCTTGATGCGATCGCCGTCTTCGTCACGATCACCCGGGCCAACTGCCAGGATTGTGCCCTTTTGGGGTTTTTCTTTGGCGGTTTCGGGCAGAACGATGCCACCAGCGGT
>CAZHXQ010000122.1:0-3339 GCA_964536465.1 uncultured Anaerolineaceae bacterium | reverse complement strand
ACTTTATAATCTTTTTTTGGGAAAATCTCCCCCAACAGATTGGCTCTGCGCATACCAATACATTTTACCACGTTGTGAGAAGTATCAGGCGCGGGTTTTATGGCGGGTCATAGTTTTGTGAAAAGTGCAGTATTTGTAATTTATTAATCCTTCAGGTTGAGATGCTTTTGGTAGCCCTTTTTTAGGCAAGGCGGGTTCAGTCCTGGTTAAGAGGGGGGTAGTCGCCCCAATCCAAAACTTCACGGGTACCGGTTTGTGAGTTGGGCGGTCCGATGATGCCGGCTTCTTCCAGTTTTTCGATCAATCGCGAGGAGCGTGTGTAGCCGATGCGCAGTTTGCGCTGCAGCATCGAGACGGAAGCGCGGCCTTCTGTGCGAATAATTTTCAGAGCTTCTTCTTCTATGGGGTCGGCGTTGGGGTCTTTCTCCATCTCTTTCCATAAGGGGGTCTGGGTCATGGGCAGATGGCTGCGGGTGGGGATGGTGGCTTTGTCGGGCCTTTCTGGCGCACCCTGAAGCGTATTCTGACCGCGCCAAAAATCTGTGACCGAGGTGAGTTCTCGGTCAGATACATAGGTGCCCTGCAGTCGAACCGGTGCGGCGGCATCGGGGGCCTGAAAGAGCATGTCGCCCCGACCCAGGAGCCGTTCAGCGCCAGGCTGGTCAAGAATAACGCGGCTGTCTACATTAGACGTGACCGCAAAAGCAATCCGGGCGGGGAAATTGGCTTTGATCAACCCGGTGATGACGTTGGTTGAGGGTCGCTGGGTGGCAATGATCAGATGGATGCCGGTGGCGCGAGCCAATTGCGCCAGACGAGTCAGGGATTGTTGGGTTTCATCCGGAGCCATCAACATTAAATCGGCTAACTCGTCGATGACCACCACCATGTAGGGCAGATTTTTCTGACCCACCTTGGTTTTGAGGTAGTTGTATTCATCAATGTTGCGGGCTCCCTCGGCTTCAAACATACGATAGCGCAGATCCATCTCGCGCAGCATCCACTGCAGCGCGCCCACCACTTTCTCAGGATCCACGATTACATCTGCCAACAAATGGGGGATCCCGTTATAAACGCTCAGTTCGACTATTTTTGGATCTATCAGAATCAGGCGCAACTGGTCAGGTGAGAGGTTCAGCAAAAAACCAGTCAAAATTGAGTTGACGCAAACTGACTTACCAGAACCGGTCGTTCCAGCGACCAGCAGATGCGGCATTGAGGAGAGGTCGGCGGTGAAGGGCTTGCCGGTCACGTCCTTGCCCAGGGCGAATTTGAGCGGAGATGGATGCCGGATGAACTGAGGGCTTGCCACCACTTCGAGCATGGACACCATGGCGGTTTTGATATTAGGCACTTCAACGCCGACATAGCCTTTGCCAGGTACGGGCGCCTGCATGCGGATGCGGGAGGCTTTCAGAGCCATGGCGAGGTCATCTCCGAGTCGGACGATATTACTGACCCGCACCTTGGTTTTTCCCCCTCGGGATTGAAGGTATTCCGGTTCGACGCCAAACATGGTGATGGCAGGACCACGGCGAATCTCGACCACTTTGGCGGGGGCGTTGAAAGAACGCAGCGTCTCTTCGATCACACGGGCGCGATCTTCGTCCGATTCCACGTCTACCGGCGCAGCCTGGACGGGGTCGAGCAGTTCAGAGGGGACTGGCATTTGCCATTCTGGTTCGTTTTCCTCGCTGTCTTCGAGCGCGTCGGTTGGCGCAGAGGTTTGGGGTGATTGATAAGCTGGGGTTGAGGTTGTTGTCGGAGCCACAGGTGAAGCAGTGTCTGCCTGAAGGTGAGCTTCGGCCTTCTCTTGCATCCGTGCCAGGCGTTTAGCGCGGATATTGTGGTCGATTTTATTTTTAATATTTTTTAGTTTTAGTGTGATCCAGGTTGCCAGGTCTGCCATCGAGAGATCAATCAGCAGCACCAGGGATATCAACAGCCAGGCGAACAGCACGATCGCTGTGCCGGCGTTTCCGAGCAGGGCTGCCAAGGACCGGTAGATACCGCCGCCGATCAAGCCTCCGCCGCTGGGGTCGCCAACTTGAGAGAAACTCTGGTCAATCAGTTCGAACCAGACCAGGAGGCTAAGGAAGAACAGCAGGACGCCTGCCATTCGTTCCAGGTTGATCTTAGGCAGGTGTTCCACCCGTGATAACAGAAACCAGACACCCAGAACCAGCAGGATTAAAGGTAACGCGTAGGCGCCCCAGCCGATGCCAGTTTGAAGCGTGTTCGTCCACCAGCGGGTCAGCTGACCTGATTGGGCTGTCAGAGCGCTCAGCAGGGTCAACAGACCAATAACGATTAACGTGATGCCAGTGATATCTGCTTTTTGCTCTGCCGAAAGTGGCGTGCGAACTACTTGGGGCAGCTTTGGACCAGACTGTGTGTTTTTTGCTTTGGCTGGGGTGCGTGAGGTCCTTTTGGTGGAGGTAGAGCGGCTCGTTCGGGGTTTCGCTGTTGTTTTGGTTTTGCTCGAACGAGGACTGTTCCTTCGCGCTGAAGGTTTTCTGCTTGTAGATTTCTTCTTTTTTGTTGGGCCAGTCGCCATAAACACTCCGGAATAATAATTATTATTAATTATACTCTCTGAATGAATTTGCCCCATTATCGCGGCGAGTAGGTTATAATATTTTTCCAGTAAAATGCTAAAGAACGATTATCGGTTCGATTTCAGGATTAATCCTTACTTTCATCTCAAAATTACGGAAGTGTTTCGAAGCATGCGACCTTCCATAATTTCAACCAATTCTATTGATAAAGGAGTAATGCAATGAATAAGTTTTTCTTACGTATGCTGAGTCTGGTATTGATCGCTGGCTTGCTGTTCAGCCCCGCCATCGCCCAGCCCCCAGCACCCGGTTTGGAAACCTACCAGTTCCAACCGGTTGACAAATTTGAACTGACCGAGGCGGAAGTGGCTTGGGTCGCTGAGGTTCAAAGAGTGGATGGCTTCATTGTTCAGCTCGAGGAGCCTTCATTGGCGACTTATGCTGGGAAGAACAACATATTTGCTGTCCCCGAACGCGATAGTTCCGGTAAGATCGATGTGACCAGCAATGCCTCAAAGACATATCTTGCTCACCTGAATAAACAGCTTGATTCCGCCATACAATCATCCCAAAAATTGATTGGCCGTGACCTGGATGTTTACGCGCGGTTTGACGTCGTCCTGAATGGTTTTGCTGCCAAGATGAGCGCCCAGGAAGCTGCCGCTCTGCGACAGATGCCAGGCGTACGTGAGGTCTATCCTGACCAGGTTTGGCAGCCCGACACCGATACCAGCCCGACATTTCTCGGCGTTGACGGAATCTGGGACGGCACCAATGTACC
>CAZHXQ010000121.1:0-3475 GCA_964536465.1 uncultured Anaerolineaceae bacterium | reverse complement strand
GAGAACTTCGGGGTAATCAACCTTGTGCAAATTCGCGACAGCCTGATCGACTGCTTCGAAGTTTTTCTGAACAACTTTCTCGCCCTTGCTGCCGTAGGTATCTTCGATCGATTTCTTAATCGCCGCAATCGCCTCGTCAGCCGGCAAGACGCCGCTGATGGCGAAGAAACAAGTCTGCATAATCGTGTTGATGCGGTTTCCCATTCCAGCTGCTTCAGCGACCTTGTAAGCGTCAATGACGTAAAAGCGGATCCGCTTCGCAATCATGTCTTTCTGCATCTCCACTGGCAGCGTACCCCAAACTTCTTCAGGGGTCGCAAAAGTGTTCAGCAGGAAGACAGAACCCGGGCGGGAATACTTGAGCAGATCAAATCGGTCGATAAAGCTTACCTGATGGCAGGCCAGGAAACTGGCCTCGTTATCAGAAATGAAATAGGGAGCGCGGATAGGTTCAGGACCAAAGCGCAAGTGAGAAACGGTCACGCCGCCAGATTTTTTTGAGTCGTATTCGAAATATCCCTGAGCATAGTTGGGGGTTTCTTCACCGATAATTTTGATGGAGTTCTTATTAGCTCCCACAGTGCCATCGGAACCAAGACCGAAGAAAATGGCCTGGATAACGTTCTCGGGCAGGATTTCAAAGCTGGGATCGTAATCGAGGCTCAGATTAGTGACATCGTCAACGATACCAATTGTAAAGTGCTCTTTGGGGTTGTCTTTCGCCAATTCATCGAAAACGCCCTTAACCATAGCGGGGGTGAAGTCTTTGGACGACAGGCCATAACGACCACCGGTGACCAGAGGCATGGTGGCGCAGCCAACGCTGCCGTTATTGATGCCGATGTTTAGAGCATTGATAACGTCCTGGTATAGCGGCTCGCCAATGGAGCCGGGCTCTTTGGTGCGGTCGAGGACAGCAACTTTGGTAACGGTTTTGGGGATAACATCCAGGAAGTGCTGTATCGGGAAAGGTCTGTACAGACGAACGATGACGACGCCAACCTTTTCGCCGCGCTTGTTGAGATATTTTGCCACTTCTGAGGCGGTTTCAGCTCCCGAACCCATAATGACCACCACGCGGTCCGCGTCTTGAGCGCCGGAGTATTCCACCAGATTGTACTGGCGACCTGTCAGGTCAGCAAAGCGGTCCATTTCTTCCTGAACAATGCGAATAGCCTCAGGATAGTAGCGGTTTACGGTTTCACGACCCTGGAAAAAGGTGTCTGGGTTCTGAGCGGTGCCTCTGATGAAGGGATTGTCGGGCGAAAGGGCGCGGGCTTTATGCATGCGAACCATATCGTCACTGATCATCGCTCGCAGGTCGTCATCCGACAGCCTCTCGATCTTGTTGATCTCATGGGAGGTGCGGAAGCCATCGAAGAAGTGAACAAAGGGGATGCGGGATCGCAGGGTAGCAGCGGTCGCTATTGCGGCGGTATCCTGCGCTTCCTGTGGGGAGTTACTGGCAAGCAAACCCCAACCGGTTTGGCGTACTGCCATGACATCCGAATGGTCGCCAAAAATTGAAAGCGCCTGGGCGGCGATAGAACGGGCGGACACATGAAAAACTGCCGGGCTGAGTTCACCCGCTATTTTGTACATGTTGGGAATCATGAGCAAGAGACCCTGGGACGCGGTAAAAGTCGTTGAGAGTGAACCACCCTGCAGTGCACCGTGTACCGCGCCTGCGGCTCCGCCTTCAGACTGCATCTCAATCACGGTTGGAATAGTTCCCCAAATATTCGGCACGCCTTCTGCTGCCCATTGATCGGCGAACTCACCCATTCCGGATGAGGGCGTGATCGGGTAGATGGCGATTACTTCGTTTAGCCTGTATGCCACGTGGGCGGTTGCTTCGTTAGCATCAGTCATAACCAATTGACGTTTCATGTATCTTCTCCTGTTTGGTAATAGAAGACTTTCGTCTTCTTATAATAATCCATGTTAAATTTGAGCGTCCATTTTCTGGAATCTCATCTCTTGAATTGTACCCGAATTCCAAAATCCCTACAGTGGCAAATGCCATCAATTGTCATTAATTTCACAATTGAACCTGTCTTACTGCATCTGGAATGGATCTGTCAAGAGGCGCAAAAAACTGATAGAAGACCAAAAAGAGTTGTTGCAGCCGAAAACCATAGGGAATATCCAATAAGTACCAGCGTCAGGCAGGCAGTTTGGCATGCCAGATGATTACAGCTTGACGCTTCCTAAGGTAAAATCACCCTGGAGATGGATATGGACAGAGAAACACAAGTGGTGAATTTTGAAAAGCTGGTCATGGGTGGCGATTGCCTGGGACGTTTAGCAGATGGACGGGCGGTTTTCGTTCCCTTTGTCTTACCAGGCGAAGTTGCTGAGATCGAAATCATGGAATCCCGGCGTCGGTTTGCCCGGGGACAAGTCGTTAACTTACTCGAGACCTCACCAGATCGCATCGAAGCCCCCTGCCCCTATTTTACGGTCTGCGGCGGTTGCCAGTACCAACACCTCGGCTACACGAAGCAAGTGAACCTGAAAAAGGAGCTGGTCAAAGACCAACTGGAGCGCATCGGAGGCTTCTCTGACATCCCCGACTTCAAAATAACGCCCAGCCCTTGCTCTTTCGAATATCGCAACCAGGTACAGTTCAGCCCTGATGCCGATGGAAAGCTCGGATTCAATCAGGTCAACAGGAACCAGATTCTTCCCATTGCCAGGTGTTTGCTCATTCCCGATGAGCTCAACCAGATTCTCAGCCAGGTTGAGATTGATCCCGATTCGGGCATAACTCGTCTGGCTATGCGCATTGACAGTGATGGCGAAATCATGCTTGTCTTCGAGGGTGAAAGCGATGTGGCACCGGAGCTGAACATCGAGCTTCCGGTTTCATCAGCCTATATCAACCCCCATGGACAAAGCCTCAATCTCAGCGGCAATGACGCCCTGGTTTACACCGTTCTGGGAATGGAATTTATGGTCTCACCGGAATCGTTTTTCCAAGTGAATCTGCCGGTGGCAGAAGGAATGGTCCAGCATGTTATCTCGCTGATCGACAGTCTAAGAGACCTGCAGATCCTCGAACTTTACAGCGGCGTAGGGCTCTTCACCCGCTTTCTCGCCCCTCATGCCAGCCAACTTACCGCGATCGAAAGCTCACCCTCAGCCTGCTTTGATTTTGTCAGCAATCTCGACGAATTTGAAAATATCAGCCTCTACGAAGGCGCGGTCGAGGTCATCCTGCCTGCAATCATAGAACAGATTAAGCCCATCGACCTGGCTGTGCTCGACCCAACCCGCATCGGCTTGAACCCCCAGGCCAGACAGGCTCTGATCGACCTGCAGCCCAGCCAGATTATCTACATTTCCTGCAACCCCAGCACCCTCGCGCGCGACCTGAAACACCTGGGTGAAGCTGGTTACGCCATTGCGAACCTGCAAGCCTTCGACATGTTCCCCCAAACCGCGCATGTCGAGACTATGACAGTACTACGAA
>CAZHXQ010000120.1:0-3775 GCA_964536465.1 uncultured Anaerolineaceae bacterium | reverse complement strand
CGAGTCTTCCCTGAAAGCCCCATGTTCGGAGCAACCAAATTGACCTTTAATGATGAAGGTTCAATTATCGAACAAAGAGATTATTACGATCTTTGGGGTGATATCTATGACAGGGTCCCCCTGTTTGGGATATTCTACCGTTGGTTTATGAGATCCTTTTTCGGATAGGAGCCGGGCAGCATGTTCAAATTTCCCGATGAGCTCATGTTCATCAAAAATAGCAGGGCAAAACAAAAACAGAGCTCTGAATCGATGGCTGGCAAGCTCTGCGTGATTGCAGGGGCTACCTCTGGCGTCGGTCTTGCGGCAGCCAGGGCTCTGGCTGCGGGTGGTGCAGACATCGTCATGATAATCAGAAACGAAAGCAAAGCCCAAGCAGTTAAGCGGGAAATCGAAGGCGAATTTCCGGTCTTTATAGATTATTTCATCGCAGATTTCTCAGACTTAAAACAGGTGAGGCAGGCCGCGCAGGCGATCCTGGACAAATATCCAAAGATCGACGTCCTGATTAACAGCGCGGGTATTCACAACACCAGAAGAATTTTGAATAAAGACAATGTTGAAATGGTTTTTTGTGTAAATCACCTGGCCAGTTTCTTGTTGACCAACCTGCTGCTGGAACGAATGATCCGGTCAGCTCCTTCAAGAATAATTCAGGTAAATTCAGAAGGGCATCGCTTCAGCGGTGTCAATATCGATGATGTCAATTGGGATAAACACTTCTATACCGGTCTGCGCGGCTATGGCGCCTCCAAGAGCGCGCAGCTTTTAACCGTTTGGCAAATGGCCCAGGCATTAGAAGGCACAGGGGTCACCATCAATGCCATGCACCCGGGCGCTGTCAAAACCAACATCGGCAACAACAACGGTTGGCTGTATCGCTGGTATTTGCGCAATGTGACCTGGCATTTTTTAAAAGACCCCAGGATTTCAGGAGAGGCGCTCTACTATCTTGCTTCCTCCCCCAAATTAAATGATGTGAGCGGTAAGTTTTTCAACTTAACTATTCTTGAGACCCCTGCCCGGCATGCACTGGATCCAGTCAAACAAAAACAAATCTGGGACTTGAGCATGGAGATGGTTGACCTGGCAGAACAGGATGATTGACCTATGAAATATGATGCGATTGTTGTGGGTGGGGGCATTGCTGGGCTGACCAGCGCGGCTTTTTTGACGAAAAACGGCCACAAAACCCTTTTATGCGAGAAAGAAGACCATGTGGGCGGTCTGGTAAGGTCGTTTACGGTCGATGGCTTTTTGTTCGATGCCGGCGTCAGGGCAATTGTGGACTCTGGCATCGTAAAACCAATGCTCAAGCAGCTGGACATTGAGCTCGAATTCATTAAAAACATCGTCTCGATCGGCGTCGAAGACGAAATGGTGGCGGTTGAAACCCTGGAGAGCCTTAAAGAATATCAGGCCATGCTTGTAAGGACCTACCCTGATAACGAAAAGGATATCCAAAACATCCTGGATGAAATGAGAAAAGTAATGGGTTTCATGGATGTCTTATATGGTATCGAAAACCCTTTGTTTAAAGATTTAAAGAATGACAGGCAATACCTCTTCAAGACCCTGCTTCCCTGGACCTTCAAATTCATGACAAAAATCGGGAAACTCAAAAACTTTTCTGCCCCAGTTTATGAGTTTTTAGGCAGATTTACGGATAACCAATCTTTGATCGATTTCATCGCCCAACACTTTTTCCAGCAGACGCCGGCGTCCTTTGCCCTGAGTTATTTTAGCCTCTACCTGGATTATGAATATCCAGCCAATGGAACCTATGAATTAATCGAAAAGATCAGAGATTATATTATTCAAGCGGGCGGTCAGATCAAAACCAACACCGAGATCAAGAAGGTAGACTTTATCAACAAAACCATCGTGGCTGGCGACAATCAGGAATATCAATACAAACAATTAGTCTGGGCTGCCGATCAGAAACAGCTTTACGATGCCATTGATCTGGATGCTGTGGACGAATCACAGATCAAGAACAATATCAAAGAGCGAAAAGCACTGCTCAGGGATAAAAGAGGCGGAGATTCAATTTACTCGCTCTTTTTAATGGTCGACCTGGATAAAGATTACTTCAGAGAAAGAGGCAGTGGACATTTGTTTTACACGCCCAACAAGCACGGACAGTCGGCCATATTCAGCAGGTTGGATGAGATAACCCACTCCACGGACAAGCAGGAAATCATGGCCTGGATGGATGAGCTTTTAGAATTTACCACCTACGAAATTGCCATTCCTTCCTTGCGAAATGAAAAACTCGCCCCGCTTGGTAAAACAGGTTTGGTGGTCAGCACATTGATGGATTACCGTTTCATCAACAACATCGCTTCCCTGGGTTTTTATGAAGAATTCAAGGACTTTTGTGAAAAGAAGATCATTTCCGTCCTCAACAACAGCATTTACACGGGCCTGGAAGAAAAAATAATCAAACGTTTTAGTTCCACACCCCTTACAATCGAGAGATTGAGCGGCAACACTGAGGGCGGCATCACCGGTTGGGCTTTTACCAATCGGGTTATCCCGGCCATATCCAAAAATACCGAAATCAATAAAGCCTGTCTTACCCCCATCCCACACGTCCTGCAGGCAGGACAATGGACATTTAGTCCCTCAGGCTTACCCATCAGCATCCTGACCGGCAAGATGGCTGCCGACCAGGCGGAAAAGAACCTTGAGAAGATGAAAAAATGAAGAAAAACATAGTTTTATACGAAAGCAAATATGGCAACACGCTCCAGTATGCCACCTGGATCGCCGATGAGCTGGGTTGGGAAATCAGTCGGTTTTCTGATTTGCCAAAAACCGAGCTCGACAACTACGATCGGGTTATTTTTGGCACCGCCGTGTATATGGGCAAGATGAACAAACTCAAGCAGGCCCTGAGACTATTTAAACACAAGCCAATAATCATCTTTGCGACCGGCGGCAATAACAACGTCCAAAAAGACATCGACGATATCAAACAAAAAAACTTTACCGCAAAGCAGCTCGCCTTTCACAAGTTCTTTTACCTGCCTGGTGGCGTTGACTTCTCGAAAGCCGAGGGGACCTTCAAAAAAATGCTGACCGTGTTCCAGAAGGTTATGGGGAAAGTCAAAAACAAGCCCGAGGGATTGGCAGCCATCCTTGCCGCCTTCGACCACCCCACCAATTACGTTGCCAGGGATGAGATCGAAGAGATGGTTGAATACGTGAGAGGTTCTTAGACCTGCAATTTCTTGCCTTACTGCCATTTAGAACAGCAAGGGTTAGGCGGTAATTATTGCTCACTACATTTGCTACACGTTGCATTATTCCAACGACTCAAAACCCGCCATAGGGCCAAGGGAGATAAACCCCTCTGTATGGGCCCTGGCTTATCCGCTTTGGTCATTCATTCAGTCGCTCCCGGAGGGAGATAAACCCCCTCCGTACGGCTGGGCCGCGTGTGCCCGCAAAGCCGGGTATGAGTCCAGCCGCTTTGACCCTTAATTTATTTTCTGGCGGAGGGAGATAAACCTTCTCGGTTCGGCTGGCCCGTTCGCGCACGTCTTGCTTATCCGCGAAGCAAGGCGGAGTGTGACCTGTCGTGCGCGCCTCATTTGTAGGGCGGAGGGAGATAAACCCCCTCCGTACGGCTGGGCCTCGTGTGCCCGCAAAGCCGGGTATGAGTCCAGCCGCTTTGATCATTAATTGCGTTGCTAGCGGAAGGAGATAAACCCCTCCGTACGGCTGGGCCTCGTGTGCCCGCGTAGCAGGGTATTGGCCCAGCCGCTTC
>CAZHXQ010000119.1:0-3850 GCA_964536465.1 uncultured Anaerolineaceae bacterium | reverse complement strand
ATTCGAGAGTCTAATCTTTCGGACGCGGGTTCGATTCCCGCCATCTCCACCTTTAGCCCCCATTCGGGGGCTTTTTTTTATTTCTTTTTAAAGTTATGGGAAGTTGAGGGAGCCAAGGTTTATCGCTTGGGTCCTCATCAACAGGAAAGCTGGGTTCAGGGCGAACTTCGGAGAAAAATTATTTGGGGGCGCGCCATCTCGCCATGCCGAGGGTGGTAGCCATGAGACCTACCGAAAGCCATAGGTTAAAGCTCCTTCCCTACAAAGCTTCATTTGTAGAAGCGAAAATTGTAAGGGAAAGATTGGCGGGAGGACCAAGGCCTCTCGACACGATATTTTGCAAGAGGAGTGAGAACATGAGTGAGGAGAGGGCCGGAAGATCATCAAGGCTAAAATCGGAGAAAAAGCCTCCACCAGAACTGTCGAAAAAGTTCCCTCTGCAAATCCTAATAATTATAAAGGTTGGGTCAGACCGCAAAATGCTTCGAATAATTGCTTATGCACGCAAACTATTTTAGCTTTGCGTGGTGTAAACTATTTTTAGAGCTGGACTTTAGAACCAGATTGAACCTATAGAAATACACAAGGAGGATTTTCTAATGAACAGGACCAGTAAAGCATGGATCAATGCAATATTTCTGATTATCACACTGGCGGTCAATGCCCTGGGAGCCTTCGGCTTCATCAACGGATTGACGCAAAAAGAAATATCTGACAAGTACATGACCTTGATAACGCCGGGCCCTTCTACCTTCAGCATATGGAGTGTCATCTATCTGCTGCTTCTGGTATCGGTGATTATCATGATCATCAAGAAAGATGACCCATATTATCAAAAGGCCATTGACCGTATTTCTTCACTCTTCATAATTTCCAGCATCCTGAATATCGCCTGGATCGTTTCGTTTTCTTATGAATTGGTTGAACTTTCTGTGCTTTTCATATTCAGTTTTGTGATCGCGCTGGCTTTGATATTGAAGAAACTGCTTGAGATTCAGGAAGGCAAACGATGGTTACTGCCTTTGACCTTTGGGCTCTACACAGGCTGGCTGTTTATCGCGACAGTCGTCAATATTGCCGCCGCTTTGGTTAAATTGAATTGGTCAGGGTTTGGGCTGAGCCAGGAGAATTGGGCGATCATAATATTGGCTGTGGCGGTGCTGCTGGTGCTTGGGGTAGTGTTGATCCTGCGAAACGCTGCTTTTCCACTGCCAATTGCCTGGGCTTATTTCGGAATCTACCAGTTCTTAAAATCACCGGAGGGCTTTAGCGGTGAATTTTCAACCCTGCAGACAGTCTCTCTCGTGGGTATGTCGGTGCTTGTTGTTGTAGCCTTGATTCAGTTTTATCGAAATGAGTTTTCCGTGCTCCCTGATACTGACGTTGAGCTGCCGGCTGTTTGATAACGAACCTCGCTGCATGAGGAAGTTTAAACAAGCCACGATAGGACAACATAGCGCAAGGACCAAGGCCTCTACATACCAAGACTCCATCACAGGAGCAGGAATTCGAAGGCACACAATGATGGTTTATCTATAATCACGGAAGGGCCGAGTCCTTCGCGTAGGAGAGTCCATCATAAGATCGGGAGTAAAGCTCCTGGCTGGCAACCTGTCTGTAGTTTAGAAATTATTCCGCTGCGATCAGTTTCAACAATTCTGCCTGGCTCAGCACAGGGATGCCCAACTGGAGGGCTTTGGCGTGCTTCGAGCCCGGGTTCTCTCCTAAGAGCAGATAATCTGTTTTCTTACTCACGGAGCCAACCACTTTGCCACCGTGGTCTTTAATCAGTTCTTCGGCCTGTTCGCGGGATAAGGAGGGCAAAGTGCCGGTGATCACGAAGCTCAACCCCTCCAGAGTTTGCTCGCCCTTTGGCGGCAAATCCTCTCTGACAGGCCATAACCCAACCTGCCGGAAGGCTTGCAGCAGCTCCTGATTATCAGTTTCCGCAAACCAGGCATGAATATCCCTGGCAATGATCTCACCGACTCCTTCCACCACCTGTAATTCTTCTACGCTGGCCCTGGAGAGGGTATCGAGATCGTGGAAGGCTTCACTTAATTTTTCTGCGGCAACCTCGCCTACTCCGCGGATGCCCAAAGCGATGATAAATCGAGTCAGGCTCTGTGTCTTTGAAGTCTGTATGGCCTCAACCAGGTTCTGGGCTTTCCTGGGACCAAATTTGTCCAGGTGAAGCAAATCAGACTCTTGCAGCCCGTAAAGATCTGCTGCTGAATGGATCAGATCGGCTTCAATAAGTTGTTGAACAATTTTTTCGCCCAATCCGACGATATCCATGGCTCCGCGCGAAGCAAAATGTTCAATATTACGGCTCAATTGGGCCGGGCAGCTGGCATTGATGCAGTAATATGCCACTGTGCCCTCGTCTTTTTCAACTGGCGCGCCGCAAGACGGACACACAGTGGGTGGAATGTAAGGCACCTGGCTGCCGTCTCGCTTGTCGGGCAGCGACGCGACAATATACGGGATCACCTCGCCGGCGCGTTTGAGCAAAACCTGGTCACCAACGCGAATGTCTTTCTCGGCGATAAAATCAAAGTTGTGCAGCGTGGCTTGTCTGACGACCACACCGCCAATATTTACCGCTTCGAGCACAGCCGAAGGAGTGAGCACCCCCGTGCGACCGACATTGATCTGGATGTCCAGCAGCTTGGTTTCGACTTCTTCACCGGGATATTTGTATGCCAGCGATCCGCGGGGATCCTTGCCGGCCACACCGAGTGATTCAAATAAATCTTTGTCGTCAATTTTTATGACTATGCCGTCTGCCTCAAAGTCCCAGCTATGACGTTTCAAACCTTGTTCTTCGCAAATCCGGATGACCTCTTCAATACTATCGGCATACCAGTACAAAGGATTAACAGGTAAACCCAACTGGCTGATGTACTCCAATGTGGCAGACTGAGAGGCCGGCAGGGGATCCGTGGAAGTTACAATTTGGTAAAGGTAGAGCTTTAACGGTCTGGAGGCGGTGATCGCGGGGTCAAGTTGCCTCAGAGAGCCGGCGGCAGTGTTGCGCGGGTTCAGATAGGGCTTTTGACCTTTAGCTTCGATTTCCTGGTTGAGACGCGCGAAATCGGACTTGGTGATAAAAACCTCCCCCCTGAATACGATCTCATCTGGCGCTTTTGCATCACCGACAACTGGTATTCGCAGCGGAACTGTGGCAATAGTCTTGATATTTTCGGTCACATCCTCGCCAACCAACCCGTCGCCCCGGGTTGCAGCGAGGGTCAGAAGACCATTCTGGTAGTGGATGACAACGGTCAGCCCGTCCAGCTTGGGTTCGAGAACAAAGTTGGCTGTTTTGACTCTGGGCTCGAGCCTGGCAATGCGTTCGTACCAATCCAAAGTGGCCTGAGGACCAAAACCATTAGCCAGGCTGAGGATGGGTGCCGGGTGTTTTACTTTGCGGAATTTTTCAGAGAGTTTGCTACCGACACGTTGGGTGGGGGAATCAGGAGTGACCAGATCGGGGTGGAGTGTCTCAAGCTCTTTCAGCCGGTTGAAAAGCAGATCGTAATCGTAATCACTGATTTGAGGCTGGTCCAGGGTGTTATAGAGGTAATTATGGTAATTAATCTGGCGGCGTAACTCCTCGATTTCCTGCGAGACATTGAGATCGGCTGTCATCGGTAACCTCCGCTGGACATTAATTAGAAATATCTCCGCTGGGACTCGAACCCAGATTGCTGGCTCCGGAGGCCAGTGCCTTGTCCATTAGGCCACGGAGACGTAAAATGCTATTATATCAACGAACAGCCAAATCGCCAAAATCTATCGCTGCAGGAATTGGGCAGAGTCTCAAATCTGAGTAGATGCTGAAGGT
>CAZHXQ010000118.1:0-3999 GCA_964536465.1 uncultured Anaerolineaceae bacterium | reverse complement strand
CGGCAGAGATGGTCGGAAACCAGGGAATTTGCTCACGGGGATAGTCGCGCCAAGTGCCATAGTCACGGGCAACAACGGCTTTGCCGCTTTTGCGCTTGCGATAATAACGCAGATATTCCTGGCTCAGCGCTTCCACATAGCGCTGCGCGGCAGCTTTGGGGACGAAATTGTGTTTTTTGACGCCTGAGAGGATCGATTCAGGCGTGTTGGGTGCGTCTGGCACGATTTCTTCTTCATAAAGGCGTGAAAACAGCTCTTCCAAACCCAGTAATCCAGCTGGAATGCCGTCAATGTTGAGCATACGGTAACTAAGAGACATGATTATCTGTTTGCGACAGGAAGTAGTGCTCTTGTGTGCAACCCGTTGCTCACGTTTGTTCTACTCCAAGGCATTCAGCAGCAGCTTGCTTGATGTGCCCCATCATGGCGGTCAAACCATTACTGCGTTGTGAAGAGATATGCCGCCAGAGACCGAGAGTCTCAAAAAAACTCATATCTGCCTTTAAAATATCTTGAGCGGGCTGCCCATTGAGGATCTCATTCAGAACCGCCACCATGCCTTTTACAATCAACGAGTCGCTGTCTGCGCTGAAGACCAATACGCCGTCCTGGCAGTTGATGTCAAACCAAACACTGGATTGACAGCCCTGCACCAGGCGGTCTGCTGTCTTGAGGGCAGGGTCCATCTCCGCAAGGTCTTGCCCCATTTCGATCAGGTACTCATACTTTTCTTCCCAGTTATCCAGCAGAGCAAAATCGTCGATCAGGTTTTGCTCAATCTCTTTTATAGGTGCTTTTGAAGTCATGGCTACCTCCTGATCAAGCGTATGGAGCGCTCAATACCACGGGCGAGGGCGTCGAGGTCTTCATGGTTGTTATAGAGAGCAAGTGAGGCCCGCACGGCCCCGGCAATGTGCAGCGCATCCATAATCGGCTGCGTGCAGTGCTGACCGGTGCGTACCGCAATGCCTCGGGCGTCCAGCAGGATGCCCAGGTCGTAGTGCTGGATGCCCTCAATATTGAAAGGCAAGATGGCTGAGCGGTTCTGTGGATTACCGTAAATTATCAGCCCGGGTATCGTCTTGAGCAGAGAGAATCCGTATTCAAGCAAATCTTCTTCGTAAGTTTGCAGTTGGGCGAAATCAAACTGATTGATGTAATCGATGGCTGCTCCCAGCCCAATTACAGCGCCAACGTTCGGGGTGCCGGCTTCAAATTTATAGGGCAGCTCGTTGAAAGTCACTTTTGAGGATGTGACTTCGTCAATCATCTCTCCTCCAGAAAGGAAAGGAGGTAATTTTTCAAGCCATTCGCGCTTGCCATAAAGCACGCCGACCCCCATCGGCGCATACATTTTGTGGCCTGAGAAAACGTAAAAGTCAGCGTCAATAGCCCGAACGTCGTGATGTTGATGCTGCACGGCTTGGGCACCGTCCACCAGCACAGGCACGTTGGCTGCGTGGGCAAGCCGCACAATCTCTTCGATCGGATTCACCACCCCCAGCGTATTAGAAACGTGGTTGACCGCGATCAGGCGGGTTCGGTCATTCAACATCTCGCCAAAAAGCTGTAGGTCGAGCTCGCCATTTTCATCAAAAGGTATCACACGAAAGCTTGCGCCCTGTCTCTGGCACATCATCTGCCAGGGGACGTAATTGCTGTGGTGTTCCAACTGGCTGACGATAACCTCATCGCCTTCCCTGATAAAAGCTTGCCCAAAAGAATATGCTACGAGATTGACCGATTCGGTGGCGCCTCGGGTGAAAATTACCTCAACGGGAGAAGCAGCGTTGATGTAAGCAGCAACTTTTTTGCGGGCGTCTTCATAAGCCTGGGTTGCCTGAACAGCCAGTGTGTGGTTGCCTCGGTGAATGTTGGCATTAGTTGTCGTGTAGTAACGGCTGACGGCGTCTATCACACATTGAGGTTTTTGAGTGGTAGCCGCGTTGTCCAGGTAAACCAGCGGTCTGTCGTTAACAGTCTGCCTCAGGATTGGGAAGTCGTCTCTGGCGCTGAGGATATCTTTGCTCATATTGTTCCTTTTAAGATGATTTGATTTTACCATCATGGGTTAACGCAGGGGGAATTGTAATGAACGAGAATCCTTCTTCTCTAAATACTACTCTGTCGTAGGTAATGTTCTCAATTCTAACTCGGGGTCAACCAGTCACGGTTGAAGTGCTGGTCAATGACCTGTAAAAGATAAGGGACACGCCCCACGGTGGGATACAATTATTAACAAAATACCCTTTAACCAGGTTTCATCCGAAGCTTGAGACCGCGGGAAACACGGAGGATATATGGCAGAAAAAATATTGGTCGTTGATGATGAGGTTTCTCTTCAGGAAGCCTTGACCTATCAACTTAAAAAGGAAGGCTACCAGGTTGAGGTCGCTGGTGACGGTCTGACCGCGCTGGAGCTTGCTCAGAATACCAATCCTGACCTGGTAATCCTGGATGTAATGCTTCCAGGCATGGATGGCTTTGAAGTCTGCCGCACCCTTAGACAAGAGAGTAACATTCCGGTATTGATGCTCACAGCCCGGGACGATGAAATCGACCGCGTGGTGGGGCTGGAGGTGGGCGCGGACGATTATTTGCCAAAGCCATTCAGCATGCGTGAGCTGATCGCCCGCGTGAAAGCGTTGCTGCGCCGCGTGCGCCTGATTCGCGAGGAGCTGGGAGCCGCGGCTCAGGAGGGCAATCTCCCCCATATCTTGACCTTCGGCAACCTCGAAATCGACATTTCCCGTCGTGAGGTGCGCCTGGATGGCGAGGTGGTGCCCACCAAACCAAAGGAGTTCGACCTGCTCACTTTCATGGGACAGCACAAAGGCCGGGTACTGACCCGTGAACTCATCCTTGATCGCGTGTGGGGCTGGGGTTTCGTTGGCGATTCCCGCACTGTGGATGTGCACATCCGCTGGCTGCGTGAAAAAATTGAACAAATACCAGAAAAACCAGAGCGGATCATCACAGTTCGCGGCGCGGGTTATCGTTTTGAAGGTTAATGAATGAAATCGCGCTTTCACTTACGGGTTCTATGGCCTTTTGTTTTAATCCTCAGCTTGAGTTTGCTTGCATTAATGCTTTCATTTCCCATGGTCAGGGATTCACTGCGCCAGTGCGCGATTGATTCCGGCGGGCAGGTCAATCAGTTTCTATTTTTCGCCCTGGTTTCTCTGGTCCTGGCCACTGGATTGATTATTGGGCTGATGGTGAATATTTATTACACCTATAGACACCTCAACATCCTGCAAGACTTGACCGCTGCAGCGAAAGAACTGGGCGAAGGGCGTTTCCGAGAAATCAATATCCCTCAGGACGCCAGTCAAATACCCGAAATCCAGGAGTTAGGGCAAGCCTTGCAAAAAACTGCCACCCAGACCGAGGAGCAATTTAATGCGCTGACCAAAGAGCGAGCCATGCTGTCTGCGGTGTTGGACCATATGACCGATGGGGTGCTGATAGTGGATACAGACGGACAGGTTCAGCTGCTTAACGTTGCCGCTGAAAAGCTTTTCAGATTTGGAAATGAACAGGCAATTGGTCGTTCGGTCGTGGAAATTACGCGGCACTACAGCGTGGTGGAATTGTGGGAAAAAACCAAGAAGGGCGCTCCTGGTACCATCACCATGGAGCTGGGCTCGGGGCATAAATTTTTGCAAGTGGCGGGTATCTCACTCGAAAAAGAACTGCCTGGACGAACAATGCTCCTTTTCCAGGATCTGACCCAAACACGCCAACTTGAAATCATCAGGCGCGACTTTGTCTCTAATATTTCACACGAACTGCGTTCCCCCTTGGCAGGGCTCAAAGCGATCAGCGAGACTTTGTTGGATGGAGCTCTTTACGACCCCCCTGCGGCCCGTAAGTTTGTAGTTAGGATGGATATAGAGGTGGATAACCTCACCCAGATGGTCAATGAGCTGCTCGAGCTTTCCCGCATTGAAGCCGGGCGTTCGAACTTTGAATTCCAGCGCAGCAAACCTTGCGATC
>CAZHXQ010000117.1:0-4022 GCA_964536465.1 uncultured Anaerolineaceae bacterium | reverse complement strand
TGCCGGCTGAGATCGCCCTGCGCCGAAAACAATACGAATACTACCGCGACAAACTGCTCAACTTCAAACCCCTCGAATAACCACCCCCCGGTTACACCGTCCCCCTCCGAGGAGGGGGTAGTTCCCTCACCCCCGGTTACACCGCCCCCTCCGAGGAGGGGTAATACTCATTGACCCAACGCGTCTACGCGTTGGTCTGCGACTTCCTCAATGCGCTCGCAAACTTCCGCGAATTGGTGGTCCACCTCCCAATTCGTAAACCTGACAACCAGCAGACCCTGTTCTACTAAAAAGTGCGTTCTATACTTGTCCTGGTTGATGTTCTCTTCCCGATAGTGCTGACCGCCATCAATTTCAATCACAAGTTTCGCTTCGTGACAATAGAAGTCAACGATATAATTACCAATAACCTTTTGGCGATGAATACGAAACTTAAAGTTACGCAGAAATTGGTAATAAAGCCGCTTTTCCTGACGGGTGGCGTTGTTGCGCAAATTTCTCGCCTTATCTTTGATACTTTCTCCAGACATGCATCAATTTTACCCATTAATGCACTATGATTGTGAATATAGTTTAAGAAAGAGAATCTATGTCACTTTACAACATCGTCGCTTCCACCAACGAAGCCACCGTGGTGGCGGAGTGCCCTCCCAACCCCTACCGCGCTGACAGCTACCAGAGCGAAGCCGACCTCGAACGTGATTTTATCAAACAGCTACAAGAGCAGGGTTACGACTACATCCAACTGCGCACAGAAACTGCCTTGGTCAACAACTTGCGCATACAGCTGGAAGCACTAAACCACATTAGTTTTTCAGACGGGGAGTGGCAGCAATTTTATGGTGAAAAGATTGCCAACGCCCGTGAAGGTATCACCGAAAAAACGCGTAAAATCCAGGATGACTATGTGCAGATCCTCAAACGTGACGATGGCACCGAAATCAACATCTACCTGATCGACAAGCGCAACATCCACAACAACCGGCTGCAGGTGCTCAACCAATACGATGCCCCCGGTGGCAAGTATGCCGCGCGCTACGATGTGACCATTCTGGTCAATGGCTTTCCAATGGTTCACGTGGAGCTCAAGCGCCGCGGTGTTGCCATCCGTGAAGCTTTCAACCAGATCAACCGTTACAGCCGTGAAAGTTTTTGGAGCGACTCGGGCTTGTTTGAATATGTGCAGTTGTTCGTCATCTCTAACGGCACACACACCAAGTATTATTCCAACACCACCCGCAAAAAGCACCTCGATGACCAAAAACCAGGCGCTATCCCCAGTGGAAAAAAGGGCAGCCACAGCTTTGAATTTACCAACTATTGGGCAGACAGCGCCAATCGCGTCATCCCAGACCTGGTAGATTTCACCCGCACCTTCTTCGCCAAACACACCTTGCTCAATATCCTGACACGCTATTGCGTCTTCAACGCTCAGGATGAACTTCTGGTCATGCGCCCCTACCAGATTGCCGCCACCGAGCGCATCCTCAACCGCATCATCACCTCCAGCAACCTGCGCCAAACCGGCAGTTTGGAAGCGGGAGGTTATATCTGGCACACCACAGGCTCGGGTAAAACGCTCACCAGCTTCAAGACCGCCCAGCTCGCCACCGGCATCCCCGGCATCGAAAAGGTGCTCTTCGTCGTTGACCGCAAAGACCTCGATTACCAGACCATGCAGGAATACGACAAATTCCAAAAGGGCGCTGCCAACGGCAACACCTCCACCCGCATGTTGCAGCGGCAACTCGAAGACCCTAACGCACGAATCATTATCACCACCATCCAGAAGCTTGACCTGTTCATAGCCCGCAACAAGCAACATGACATCTATAAAAAGCACGTTGTTTTGGTTTTTGACGAGTGCCACCGTTCGCAATTTGGCGAAATGCGCCAGGCAATTGTGAAGGCATTCAAAAATTATCATATCTTTGGCTTTACCGGCACTCCTATCTTTGCCGACAATGCTAATGTCAACTCGCACGCGCAGGTCTGGACCACAGAACAAGCTTTTGGCGAGCGCCTGCACACATACACCATCGTCGACGCGATAAACGACGGCAACGTGCTGCCTTTTAGGGTGGACTACATCAACACCATCAAGCCCAAAGAGGGCATGATTGATGCGCAAGTGCCAGCTATTGACACTGAAAGAGCTTTGCAAGCCCCGGAGCGGCTGCGCATTGTGGTCGATTACCTGTTAGAGCATTTCGACCAGAAAACCAAGCGTAGCAACACCTACCTGCGTGGCGGCAAAGCACTGAACGGCTTTAACGCAATCTTTGCTGTGCAGTCTATCCCGATGGCAAAACTCTACTACGAAGAAATTCAAAAACAATTGGTCGAAAAGCAAAAAGACCTCAAGATTGCCACGATCTTCAGTTTTTCCGCCAATGAAGAAGATCCACTGACTGGTTTGATCGAAGAAAGTTTCGATACAAACAACCTTGAGAAAAGCTCACGTGATTTTCTTGAAGACGCGATCGGTGATTATAACCAGATGTTCGGAACTACTTTTGACACCTCATCGGATAAGTTCGAAAACTACTACAAAGATCTCTCCAGAAGGGTCAAGAACAGAGAAGTGGACCTGTTGATCGTGGTCAACATGTTTCTGACCGGCTTTGACGCGGTCACCCTCAACACCCTTTGGGTGGATAAAAACCTGCGCCTGCATGGCTTGATCCAGGCCTTCTCACGTACGAACCGCATCCTAAACTCAGTAAAAACCTTTGGCAATATTGTTTGCTTCAGAGACCTCAGCAAAGCCACCGATGACGCCATTGCTCTGTTTGGCAACCGCGAGGCAGGCGGTATCGTCTTGATCAAAACCTTCGAAGAATACTACCGCACTGGCTATGAGGTCAATGGCAAGCACCAACCTCCTTATGTGGAACTGATTGAAAGGTTGAGGGCTGAGTTTCCGTTGGGACAACCTATCATTGGCGAAGCTGCCCATAAAGACTTTGTGCGCTTGTTTGGCACGGTGCTCAAGCTGCAGAACATACTCAACTCCTTCGACGAATTTGTGGGCAACCAGATCATCACCGAGCGCGACCAGCAGGATTACCAGAGCCGGTATATCGATATTTATGATGAAATTCGTTCGTCGGGTCAAGCCGAAAAAGCCATCATCAATGATGATCTGGTCTTTGAAATTGAACTGATCAAACAGGTGGAAGTCAACATCGACTATATCCTCATGCTGGTGGTCAAGTATCAGCAAAGCCACTTCAAAGATAAAGAAATCCTGACCACTATTGAGAAATCCATAAATGCCAGTCTTGAGCTGCGTAGCAAGAAAGACTTAATTGAAGGTTTTATTGCTCGTGTGAACCTCGACACCCAAGTCGAAAATGACTGGTCGGTCTACGTGAACGAGCGAAAGGAATCGGAACTGCAGTCTATCACCGATGAAGAGAAACTCGACGCAGACCGCACACACCGTTACATGAACAACGCCTTGCGAGACGGTGAGTTTCGCACCACCGGTGTGGAATTTGACAAACTGCTGCCCCCTATGGATCTTTTTGAAAATGTGCGAGAGTTAGTAAAAACTCGCGTGATTGATAAGCTTAGAGCATATTTTGAAAAGTTCCTCGGGCTGGGATAAATATGCTGTCTCCGATCGTGCCGGCCTTGCGTCACCCCAAGCCGAAGGCTGTGTGGGCAGACCGTGCACGGCAACTGACCTCCAGGTCTCCCATTTAATTATAGCAGACGTACGGAAGGGGTCATGATGCTGGAAGCGAAGCGAGAAGTACTTGCTCCCTCCGCCAGTAATGGATCGGCGCGCACGGTCAGGACCCACTCCGCCAGATCTTGATCCAATCAACAAATGTCGGTGTGAGGTAAAAGCAGCCTTATTCCCCGTTACGCCGCTACTTCGTCCAGCCTACGAAAGAAAGTTGAGAATAATCCTGGTTTATTCTTGATAGTGCATAATATTCTGGGTCGCCTTTAGGGCGGGTTGCGATTGTGGCTCCCCTGGATAAGCAGATGCAATTTGCGTGAGTTGGCTG
>CAZHXQ010000116.1:0-4289 GCA_964536465.1 uncultured Anaerolineaceae bacterium | reverse complement strand
TTCATTTGACCTAACGATAGCATTTCGGTAACATTTTAGTTGAACTAATGCGGCGAACTTGACGCATCTGCCCCAACTACGATATACTTTTACTCCGCCGGGGTGTAGCGCAGTCGGCTAGCGCGCTGCGTTTGGGACGCAGAGGTCGACGGTTCGAGTCCGCCCACCCCGACTTTTCTTATAGCTCAACAAAGCGACCAAAGTGTGAACACACCTTTTCTTTCTCTTATTCTGCCAGCACACAATGAAGCCGAGCGCCTGCCCCAAGCCCTGAAACAACTCCAAAATTTTATCGATCAGCAAGCTTATGATTGTGAGGTGCTGCTGATTGAAAACGCCAGCACAGATGATACCGCGGCGATTGCCAATGAGTTCCAGATTGAATTCCCGCAACTGAAAATAATCCGACTGGGTCAACCTGGGAAAGGTAACGCTATCAGGGCGGGGATGCTGGCTGCCACAGGTCAATATCGCTTTATGGCAGATGTCGATTTTTCGATGCCGGTGGAAGAAATTCGCAAATTCCTGCCCCCTGAGCTGCCCCAACCACAGGTGGCAATCGCTTCGCGCGAGAAGCCAGGCTCGAAACGTATTGGCGAGCCCTTTTACCGCCACCTGATTGGACGGGTTTTTAACTTTTTTGTGCGGATACTGGTCTTACCCGGATTGCAGGATACGCAGTGCGGGTTTAAATGCTTCAGTGCGGAGGCGGCCGAAAGAATTTTCCCCAGGCAAACGCTGGAAGGCTGGAGTTTTGATGTTGAGGTACTGGCTATCGCCCGAGAGCTTGGCTTCGAGGTAGTGGAGGTGCCGATCACCTGGATGTACCAGCCTGGGTCGCGCATAAGCATCCTTAAAGACAGTTGGAGGATGTTTGGAGATCTGCTGGTTATCCGTTCTAATAAACGCAAAGGATTGTATCGTGGGCAGGCGCTTTAACCCCTCACTGATCCCTCCCTTCCCAACCCTGGAATTTGAGAGAGCCCAATGGCAGCAAGGACGTCAGGTACTGGCCGGATTGGATGAAGCGGGAAGGGGTGCCCTGGCCGGGCCGCTGTATGCCGCCGCGGTGGTTTTACCGATGACTGATATGACCTTGGAAGAAAAACTATTCGGAGTGCGTGACTCAAAACAAATGACTCACTTCGAACACGAACAGATGACGCCAGTGATCAAAGCTATCGCAATTGAATTTTCGATTGCCCGGGTGGAACCAGAAGAAATTGACCAGATGGGGATGGCTAAAGCGGGCAGGCTGGTCTTTCAGAGGGCAATAAACGGACTTAAATTGCACCCTGATTACCTTTTAGTGGATTATTTCAAGCTTCCTGAAGTTGATATTCAACAAGCCTGCCTGGTCAAAGGTGACCAGCGCAGTTTGTCGATCGCTTGCGCCTCGATTCTTGCCAAGCAAGCGCGCGATCACTGTATGGTAGAACTGTCGGACAGGTACCCGTGTTACAACTTCGCTCAAAATAAGGGTTATGGCAGCCTGGAACACCGGCAGGCGATCGATGAGGCAGGGTTGTGCCCTCTGCATCGGCGCAGTTTTAGTGATCACCTTTTGCAAGGCCGATTATTTGATTGACAGATCGATTGGCAAGGTTAAAAAAACTGTCAAACGGCGCGACCAGGTTGATTACACCAAAAAGAGGGCGCGTGATAAAATTCAAGCATCAGGAAAAGGAGCCATTATGACCCCTCATATTGAACCTTCCAGCAATATGGAAGAAGAAATTGCCTCTCTCATCGAGCAAATCAGTGCCTGCGTCGAACAGTTTCACTATGGATCGGTGGAATTGGTTGAAATCGAGAATAATGTCATTAAAGTGCGCCTTGGTGGGGCTTGCGCCGAGTGCGGACATTCTACCCAAACCATCCAGGGTTGGGTTGCTGGCACAATTCGCCAATTCTTTCCGGACGCGGAGGTTGTTGAGGTCGAATAGGCCTTTCTGACTTATATCTGACTTATTGCCTGCGGTCGGTTTCCGTTCGGGGTTCTAAAACGCGGTATAACGCTCCCTCTTGATTAACTTGATCAGACCCCGTTGACCAGGTCAAGTTGTCCCACAAAAAGTGATCAATCAAATTACAGACCAGGATGGAATTAACCCAGTTCTCTATAGGTGGGGGCTGAAGGGGCCTGGATTTCTTTCTGCACGGCCTCGTAAAGTGTCTCACCGCGCAGGTCTTCGATGGTATAGCAAACCGCGTTCATGTTCTCTGCCAGACGTTGTGCCAGACCGCTGTCAAAGATCTTCTGCTCCATGTTGATAACCACACTGTGTATATTTTCGTTGGCGAACATTTTGGCGAGTTCGGCCATTTCTTCCGCGACGGGGCGGCCAGGGGTGAGGGGCACGTTACCAGCGCCGTCGGTCAGGACGATCAATAGAGGCTGCACATCGGGGTGCAGGATTCTCTCGCGCTGCAGCACTTCAAAGGCCATTTGCAGCCCAGCTGAAAGAGGTGTCTTGCCACCGACTGGGATATGGGTCAGGGCGCGTTGTGCCAGCAGGACGGAGTTGGTCGGTGCCAGGACCAGGGTGGCGCGGTCTTTTTGAAAAACCACCAGACCGACACGATCGCGGCGCTGGTAGGCATCGGTCAGGAGTGACAGGATTGCCCCTTTGGTGGCCTTCATCCGTTCAGCCACAGCCATCGACCAGGAGCCGTCCACCAAAAACAAAATCAGGTTGGCGGTTTTGCGCACCCGCACTTTCTTCTGAAAATCTTCCCTGCGCACCGCGAAGGCGACCTGGTGGAGCTTTTTGAGATCTTTGCGCTGCCGCTGATAAGGCGCGGCAGCGCGCAGGGTGGCGTCCAGAGCAACATCACTGCTGTCTCGTGGGGAGGGGCGTGATTGAATGTAACGCCCGCGTTTGGTCTTGGATTTGGTTTGAGAACGGCGCCCACCCTGTTTGCGCACCATTTCGTCCAGCGGTGTATCGAGTTGACGGGGCTGAAAGACTTCCCCGGGTTTGATGACCTTGCCGCCATCCCACCACTGGGGGTTGAGCTGTACAAAAACGTCCTGCCCTGATTCGCCAACGATGGGGACGTCGGGATCCCATTCAGAATCGCTGTCCTGAGGTTCGGGCTCAGCTAGCGTGTCACTTTTTTTTTAGCATCGTCTTCGGGCTGATCTTGTTCCACGGGCTCATCTTCGGCGGGAGTCAGCACTGTCTGCACCTTCAGGTCGGCGATTTTGGCGTTGAGCATTTCAACTCCGGCTTCGCTCTTGCGAAAAGGGCCGGCTTTGATGCGGTGGGGCAGGGCTAACTCAGCCGCGAGGGCGATATCGTGCGGTGTGATATGAGTGCGACCTTCGAAAGCAGCCTGGGCGCGAGCGCCTTTGAGGATCACCAGGTCAGAGCGATGACCATCGACCTCCATCGAGGAGGTCAGTTCGGCAATGATCAGCAAATCGCGCGAAGTGTAGGAGACCTCTTCAACCAATTGGCGGCCCTGCTCAATCTGCTGCGAGAGCCTTAATTCTTGAGGCAGGAAATGCTCACGAAAAGCTTCAGGGTTTGTCTCAAAAGCGATGTTGCGGCGCATGATCTCGACACGCTGGGCTTTATCGAGAATGCCACGGATTTCGACCGAAAGGGCGAAACGGTCCAACAACTGCGGTCGCAAGTCACCCTCTTCGGGGTTCATTGTGCCGACAAGGATAAAGCGTGCCGGGTGGCTGAAGGAGATGCCCTCGCGTTCGACCACGTTGACGCCCATGGCGGCCGAGTCGAGCAGAATGTCGACAACGTGGTCGTCAAGCAGGTTGACTTCATCGATGTAGAGCAAGCCGCGATTGGCAGCAGCTAGCACGCCAGGTTCGAAGTGACGTTCGCCTTTTTGGATGGCACGCTCGATATCGAGCGTGCCGACCACACGGTCTTCGGTGGCGGAGACGGGCAGGTTGACAAAGGGCGTCAGATGATGAGCGTGTGGCAAAGGGTCTTCGCCGGCGAGGAAGCGCTCCTGGCATTCGGTGCACCAGTTGGTGGGTTTGGTGGGGTCACAGTTGAAGCGGCAGCCTTCGACCACTTCGATAGGAGGCAGCAGGGCCGCCAGAGCCCGCGCGGCGGTTGATTTGGCTGTGCCGCGTTCGCCGCGGATCAGGACGCCACCGATGCGGGGGTCGACCGCGTTAAGAATCAAGGCACGGGTCATGCGCTCTTGCCCGACGATAGCGGTGAAGGGGAAGATCACTTTTTGGTTCATCTATAATTCCTTTGCGAGAGAGATTATAGCACGGGAAAAGTTGATCCAACCAATAACGTAAGGAT
>CAZHXQ010000115.1:0-4315 GCA_964536465.1 uncultured Anaerolineaceae bacterium | reverse complement strand
AGTCCTGCCCTGAATGATATAAATTTCTCTGTTGAACCGGGGCAGACTGTAGCCATCGTTGGGCAGACCGGTTCAGGGAAAACCAGCCTCATCCGGCTGATAAACCGCACCTACGATCCTTTGAAGGGGCAGGTTTTAATCGATGGGATCGATCTGCGTGATTGGAAATTGGACAGTCTGCGCAGTCAGATTTCAATCATCGAACAGGATATTTTTCTTTTCTCAAAAAGCATCGCTGACAATATCGCTTTTGGCAAGCCCGATGCGACCGAGGACGAGATCATTTTAGCAGCCCAAAAAGCACAAGCCGATGGGTTTATCCGTGAGGCAGACGAGGGCTACGAAACAGTGATCGGCGAAAGAGGCGCAACGCTATCCGGTGGTCAAAGGCAGAGGCTGGCTCTCGCCCGCGCTTTTCTGACTGACCCGCGAATCCTGATTCTGGATGATTCCACCAGTGCGATTGATAGCCAAACTGAAGACGAAATTCAGCGTGCCATTAAAACCGCCTCTCAAGGACGTACGACCTTTATCATCACCCACCGACTTTCGCAAATACGCTGGGCTGACTTGATCATTGTCATGCGTAAAGGTCACATTTCTGCCATTGGTAATCACGACGACCTTATGCAGACATCGCCTGCCTACCAGGCAATTTTTGGGGAGGCATAGCAGTGGGTTTTCATCGAGGTCTCTCAAGCGAATCGTACGATCGTATTTACAGCAACAAAACACTGCTGCAGCGTATTTGGGCCTACACCCATCCTTATAAGAAACAACTGATCATCATTCTTCTGGTGGTCATCATCCAGGCTATCACCGGAGCCCTGCCTCCTCTGCTGGTTTCCAGGGTTTTGGACAGCACGCTTGCCGACAGCTCGGCTCTCAATATCTTTATTCTGCTGGTGAGTGCCGTCATCATCATCGAGGTGCTGGGATACCTCTTTTTCTATATACTGCGCCGTCTGATGGTTCGGGTCATCGGCTATGTTATCCGCGATCTGACCGTGGACGCCTTTGCAGCCTCTCTCAGGCAGGACCTCGCCTTCCATGACAATCTTTCTTCCGGTCGCATCGTTTCCAGGATCACAACCGATAGTGAAGACTTTTCCATGCTCATCAGCCTGACAACCGATGTGCTTTCAAGTGTGCTCCAATCAATCGTGGTGGCGATTATCTTATTCAGGACGGAATGGCGCCTGGCTGCCGGCTTGCTCTCCTTTATTCCGATCGTGGTTTTGATCGTGGCCAGCTATCGAAAACTGGCACGCAGGGTCACCACCCGTGGAATGCGTGCTATGGCGAATGTCAATGCCACCATCAAAGAAACTATCAGCGGCATTTCTATCGCAAAAAACTTCCGCCAGGAAGAAGCCATTTACGAAGAATTCCAGGAATCCAACCAGTCATCTTTCAAAGTCAACGTTCAACGTGGCTTGGTCCTCTCCCTTGTCTTTCCCACCATGCGCACCCTCAGCGGAATTACGGTTGCCCTGCTGGTCTATTTTGGCGCGCTTTCTGTCGTGGCAGGGTTGATCACAGCAGGAGCCTGGTACCTGATTCTGCTTTCGAGTGACCGTTTCTTAATGCCAGTTTTGAGTGTCACGTCTTATTGGACCCAGGTTCAGACCGGTTTGTCTGCGGCTGAAAGAATTTTTGCACTGATCGACAGCGAACACAGCGTCAAGCAAACCGACTCTCTCGAGGTTGCTGAGATTAAAGGGAAAATTGATTTCAATAACCTGTGCTTCAGGTACTCCACTGGAGCAACAGTTTTGGAAAACTTTGACCTTCATCTCCGACCAGGCGAGAACATCGCCATTGTAGGTCATACTGGCGCCGGCAAGTCGTCTATTGCGCGGCTGGTTGCTCGCTTTTATGAATTCCAGAAGGGCCAGCTGCTGATCGATGACATCGACATCCGCCGTTTCGACCTGACCAACTTACGCCTGCACATGGGGATCGTAAACCAGGTACCATTTCTGTTTGAAGGTACGATCGAAGACAACATCCGTTTTTCAAAACCAGACATCCCCAGAGAGGAGATTCTGGAGTTTGCAAAAATGATTGGTAAAGGCGAGTGGCTCGAGACTTTTTCGAACGGTCTCGACACGCAGGTGGGAGAACGCGGGGCTCAGATCTCCATGGGTCAGCGTCAGTTAGTCGCCTTGATGCGCATCTTGGTCGTGAAACCTTCCATTTTTATTCTTGATGAGGCCACCGCCAGCATTGACCCGTTCACGGAAGAACAAATCCAGGAAGCCCTGAACCTGATACTCAGCCGTTCGACCAGCATCCTGATTGCTCATCGGCTTTCGACGGTCAAATCGGCAGATCGTATCCTCGTGGTTGACCACGGTCAGATCCTGGAAGAAGGCACCCATGACGAATTGCTGGCAACCAGCGGTCACTATGCCAACCTTTACAACACTTACTTCCGTCATCAATCGCTGGAATATGTCGAGGAAATTGGCGATTTTCTGAAAGAATGACCTGTTCTCTCACATCAGCAGACTGACTAATCCGATTGTCCAGCTGGGTTGGCTGACCTGCAGTGTATTTAAGTTAGAATATCCCTGAAATGAAAAAAGTTGTCTTGGCTCTCAGCGGTGGTGTGGACAGCGCTGTCGCTGCCGTTCTCCTGCAGCGACAGGGTTTTGCTGTTCACGGTCTCAATTTGCAAACCTGGGCAGAAGACCACCATCGAGAAAACATCTCCGACCTGGCTAAAAAGCTCAACTTCCCTGTCGACTTTTTGGATGTCAGGCAGACCTTTCGCGAACAGGTTGTGCAGCCCTTTATCGATGCCTATTCCAGCGGGCTGACCCCCAGCCCCTGCGTTTTTTGTAACCGGCAAATTAAGTGGAGCGAAATCCTGCGTAAAGCTGATCAAATCGGTGCGGAATTCGTTGCTACCGGTCACTATGCCCGTTTGAGACAAGCAGAGGACGGGCTAACTCAGATCTGGAAGGCTGCAGACTCAGCTAAAGATCAGAGTTATATGCTCACTTTTTTGACCCAACCCTTGCTCAGCCGCACACTGCTGCCTCTGGGAGGCCACACCAAACCGCAGATTCGCCAAATCGCCGCCGATCTGGACCTCGCGGTTTCTGACCAACCTGACAGCCAGGATCTGTGCTTTCTGGCCTGCGGTGACTACCGAAATTTTCTCAGACAACATTCAGACCAGGCCATTCTACCTGGCCCGATAGTTAACAAGGATGGTGAGCTGCTTGGTCAACACGAAGGGCTGGCATTCTACACCATCGGTCAACGCAAAGGCCTGCCGTCAGCCACCCAGGCGCTATACGTAGTTGAGAAAAGATCCTCCGACAACAGCCTGATTGTCGGCTTCCTCCAGGACCTCGGCGCTGACAAATTCTTGGTGCGGCAGGTCAACTGGATTTCAGGAAAACCACTGCCCGATCACTCTTTGATCGAGGTAAAAATTCGTTATCACTCCACGCCGGTCAAAGCGACGATCATGCTTCAACCGCAGAGCAGTGTTCTGGTGACTGCTTCTGACCTGCTTCGTGATATCACCCCCGGGCAAATCGCTGCCTTTTACCAGGGCGAGCAGCTGATTGGTGGCGGGGTGATTCAGGAAGTTGTGGCTGACTGACATCAGTATGTCAACAGATTCCATCCACCCGCGTCGATAGCCTGCGAACCTCCACAGACCACCTGCACATCCGCCAAAATCCGCTCAATGCCTGATAGAATAATAACAAAGCAGCATACACTTTTTTGCGATAGCACCAAACAAACATAAGGAGAAATAATGTTAGTCCCAGAAAATCTTAAATATCTAAAAACTGACGAATGGGTTAAAATTGAAGCTGGGATCGCCACCATCGGCATCACTGACTTCGCCCAGGATTCCCTATCAGACGTTGTGTTTGTGGAATTCGAAGTAGACCCGGATGATGAAGTCAGCGCTGGAGATAGCATGGCCACCATCGAATCTGTCAAAGCCGCCGCGGAAGTCGTTTTCCCTGTGAGTGGCAAAGTTATAGAAATCAACCAGGCCGTGGTCGACGCCCCAGAAATGTTGAACGATAGCCCATACGAGGACGGATGGTTAGTCAAGCTCCAGGCTTCCGATGAATCTGAACTCGACAAGTTAATGGACGCCACCGCCTACGACGCCTATTGCCAGGACAGATAGGCCATGTTTACACCCCACACCAAACATGATGTGGAGGTGATGCTCAAATCGATCGGGGTTGAAAAAATAGAGGATCTTTTCGACGAGATCCCTGCTGAATTTCGTTACCCCGATTTGAACTTGGCGCCCCGTCTCACCGAGATGGAG
>CAZHXQ010000114.1:0-4335 GCA_964536465.1 uncultured Anaerolineaceae bacterium | reverse complement strand
GCGGCCCTGACATACGCAATTACCTCCGCTTCAGTGCTCAGGCTTTGGACCTTCTTGGCAATATTCTCGGTCTCTTCCAGGGTAAAGAGCGACAAGGTGCGTTTCACCCGGCCGATGTTCGCTGCATTCATGCTGAACTTGCGTAAGCCCAGCCCAAACATCACCAAGGCGCCCAGATGATCACCTGCCAGCTCCCCGCAGACCGAAATTGGTTTGCCCGCTTTGTTAAACTCGGCGAAGATCCGCCCCAATATGCGGAACATAGAAGGGGACATGCTCTGGAAATACTGGGTAATTGCCGGGTTCATTCGATCCACCGCATGCAGATACTGAGTCAGGTCATTGGTGCCGACGCTGGCAAAATCTACTTCCTGGGCTGCCATATCAGCGATCAGACCGATGGAAGGGATTTCGATCATGATGCCGATGTTGATCTTCTCATCGAACGCAATCCCTTTTTGCCGCAGTTCTTGCTTAACCTCTTCCACAACTGCCTTGGCGGCACGAATGTCATCCATCGTGCCCACCATTGGGAACATTATCTGCAGCGGGCCAAAAGCTGAAGCTCTCAAAGCCGCTCTCAACTGCGTCTTGAACATGTCGATGTGGTCCAGGCACAGGCGGAGCGCGCGGTTGCCGAGGAAGGGGTTGTCTTCTTTGGGTAAGACCATGTAGCGCAGAGTTTTGTCCCCGCCAATGTCGAGTGTCCTCAGGGTAACCGGGTTCCCCATGGCGATCGACAATACCTGCCTGTAAGCATCAAACTGTTCCTGCTCAGTGGGCATGTGCTCGCTGCCCATATACAGGAACTCGGTCCGGAACAAGCCCACAAAATCGGCGTACTTGAAGCTTTCATCCGGGTCGGTCCCACCGATGTTCAGTCCAATGCTGTAGCGTTCCCCGCTGGCAACCAGCGGGATCTTCTCAAGGTACTCGCTGGTTTCGCTCTCTTCCTTAACATACTCTACCAGTTTATCCTGATACTCCTTGATGGTTTTCTTTTCAGGCTCCAGCAAGACCTTACCAACCAACGCATCCAGTATGACGTTGTCGCCATTGCTCATAATCTCAGTCGCGTCTGTCACACCCAGAAGAGCCGGAATCTTATAGCCGCGGGCCAGAATTGCGGTATGGGATGTCGCCCCGCCCACCTCGGTGATGATGCCCATCACGCGGTTGCGGTCCATGGTAGCCGTGTCGCTTGGCAGCAGGTCGTGCGCCACCACAATCACAGTCTCACGCAGATTAGCCAGGTTGCTTTCCTTTTCGCCCTTCAAAATGCGCAAAACTCGGTTGCGCACATCCCGCAGGTCAGCCGCCCTACCCGCAATCAAAGGATCTTTGGCCTTCTCCAGCAAGTTAGCAAAGGCAGTATAGACTTCATCAACAGCATAATCTGGCATTGTGCGGGCATCGTAGATCATTTCCTGGACGCCTTCTTCCACTTCTTCGTCCATCAGGATCTCAATGTGAGCGGTAAATATTTTCGCCTTTTCCGGCGATTCTTCTTCCATTGAGGCGACAATGCTGTTGAGTTCGGTCTCAGCAGTCTTTACTGCATCCTGGTATTTCTTGAAAAATTCGTCTTCTCTGCCAGCCTCAAAGTACGATTCGTGAACATCGGCTTTGAAGGCTTTGTAGATATAGACTTTGCCCAGGGCAATGCCCCTGGAGACAGGGTTTCCTTTTAGGATCCTCATGAATGCTCCTTCTAACTTCTGCTTAAGGTTGGATCAGCCTAATCTTCCCCGAATTTAGATTCAACCAGTGCGAACAATTTTTCGGCGGCTTCAACCTCATCTACACCCTCGGCAGCGATCTCAATGGGCGTCCCAACGGATAGCCCCTGAGCCAAAATCTTAATAATCGATTTCGCGTTGGCCGGCAGTGCTGCCTCGTCGTCAAGGCGGCGAACAGTTACTTTTGATTCAAAGGTTTTTGCCAGGGCGACAAATTCTGATGCAGGGCGGGCGTGAAGTCCTGAAGCGTTTTTTAATTCTGTTTTCCTGCTGTACATAATTTCTCCTTATTTGATTTATTTATTCGATAAAACTGTTTTGTTTTTCCAGACCTGCTTTCCAAGACCCCCTTCCCACCGACCACTGCTTTGGCATCGTTTGGCAGTTGGCTCAACGATGGAGTACCACCCCTTTCCCCACGACCCCACAGGATTATGTCTTTGGAAAGCACTGTATATTCAAGAGTAGTCCAATTTTACCCAACTTAAGTGCTTTCGTGCGACCCAAATGGGGTCACTTGCAGGTTGAGGATTAACCTCCTCAGGTTAACTTTTGTTTCGATTCAAATTTGCCCGCAACCTGGCAACCTGCTCGCTGTCTTGCCTCAGGGTCAGACGCAGGTGCCTAAACACCGCAAACGGGTCCTTGAAAATCAGCCGCGGGCCGGAAAAGCGCATTACGTCTCTGACCTGTTGCTTGTAGGGAGCCCGATAGCAGTGCACCGGACACCTGGCACAAACTGGTTTCCCGGTGAGGAACAGGCAATGCTCCACTCGCTCGCGGGCGTAGTCCAGTAGCCCCTGACATTCTTGGCAAAGTCCGGCCGTTGTGTCATGCTTCGCATGGCAAAACAGCCCGATCATACTTTCAATGGTTGCCTGTTCCTGTTGGACAAATTTGAGTTGTTTTGTTTTTACTTCCACCCCAAAATTGTAAACCAATTTGTTAATCGCACTTCTATCTTTTCATAGTGAGCACGGTGTCGTCTTACAATAAGACCGATGGAGAAGTAATGATCCTTTTCGCAGCGAATTGATAAAACCGTACGGAAGGAGGCAAGCCCCTTCCGTGCTGTTGAGAACAAAGCAAAGGTGTAGGCCAGACGAAACGGCGTTGCAACCGGGTGTTGACGGCTTCTTTTTCCCTCACCCCAACTTATTAAAACGGCGGAGTGATTAACGGCGCACCGTTCTGCCACGTAGACTATTTCGCGCGCGGTCAGCAGGCTACCGAGACAGGTAATTTTGGTGGGTTTAAACCAAAAACGCCCTCCCCATCAGGAGGGCGCGTTAAATTTCTGGAGGGTTACTTCACCATCACTGGCCTGAATTTATACCCATAAACAATCATACCCCGTTCATCACCATCATTGCGGATCTTGCGCGTGACCATCTCGACCGGCATGCCGATGCGCACGGTCTCGTCGCCCAAATCTGTCAATTGGGCAGTCACAACTGCGCCTTCCTTCAACTTTATCATCGCCACAGTATAAGGCGATTGTTCTTCAAAGCCAGCAGGCGCATTCGATATATGGGTGTAGGAATAAACTTCGCCTTGACCGCTAAAGGTAAAGGGGGTTTTAGCTTCGCCGCCGCATTCCGGGCAGACGTCCCGCGGAGGGAAAATTTTTGCGTCGCAGTGAGGGCAGACTTCACCCTGCAGCGCGTATCGTTGTTTTTTAAGTCTCCAATGTCGTGGAACTTCCATGTTAATATCTCCTGTTCGGTCCTATTAGCAAAGACTATAGTCAAAGGAAACTATCAGGAACTATCAAAAAAGCCCCCAACGAGGCAAACTGCCCGGATTAGTACTCAAATCCTATGGGCAATTTTTAGATAAGATGCGTTCTTTAGGTTAAGGGGTTGGTTTTTATTCCATCGCTTAAACCGAACTGGAATTCTTTTTCCGTACTCCAGGCGTTTTCATGGTCCAGACTCAACATGGTCAGGCTGTCAACCTTGAAGGTCCAACGCAGGTCTTTGTTGTTCAAATAATCCTGGCTCTCATCAAACGCACACCACACGCTTCCATCCATTGAGAGAGTGATATGCGGCACCCATGTTCCCGGCTGGTAGAACAAAACTGGATTCTTCCAAAACGGCGCCAGGCTATCCCACAAAATTTTGTGCACCGCCAGCAAGTCTGGAGTGGGGACAATCCGCAGAAAGATTACCGGGTCCTGGTTGGAAAACCTGGTGATGATATCGGTGCGGACCTCCACGGTGGGCAGCCCGGTGCAAACACGATCCAAAACTTTGGTATAGTCTTCTTCGTAACTCTCGGCATACTGCCAGGTAAAATGCGGTTTGGGTCTGCTGTAAGCATGTTGACACCCAAACTTGTTTTCCATCTCGAACCAGATGTCTTCGACAGCCTGGTAATAAGGCTCGGGTAAAATTGACACCAGTGCTTGCATACCAGAATGATATCACGCCTGTTTATCGCATAATCTACAAGATAACCTTTTTTCCAAGGCGTGTTATTATCCTGTTCATGGAAAACAATTCTCCAGTCAAGAGGAAGCAACCCTCGACCTTGAACCATAACCAACCGCCCGATCCATTACCCGGAGAAGCGCTGGCCGAAAAGTTTTGGG
>CAZHXQ010000113.1:0-4371 GCA_964536465.1 uncultured Anaerolineaceae bacterium | reverse complement strand
TTTGCTGTCCTTCTCATCAATACAGAGAAGTTTCGACAGCAATCGTAAACCTATCTAAGGGGTTATCGTCGACCAGAAATTTCGCCTAAAGATGAGTCATCTTTTAAGCAGTCCTCACATGCGCGGTAGTGCGACGGCCTTAATTTTAGAAAGGTCACTAAGGTTTGAGGATTCCTTTTTCAATCGCGGGCAAGGAGTCAACCAGTTCTTGCGCGGCGCGTTTGACCTCTGGTGGGGCGATGGGGGAGTGTTGGATCAGTTTAACTAATTCAAAGGCTTTTCTGAATTTATCTTTCACCTGGGCGGTATAACTGAAGAATTCCCAGCCCACCGATGAAGGGCGAGGTATTTCGCGGGCTTCGTCGATCAGCTTGCGAGCATTGATGATTCGTTGTTCAGGGGTTAGCGGTTTCGCCATATCCTAATTATAGTGGAAAAATAAGTGGCAGGGAAACCGGTTTGGGTACACAACTTGCACTAATATGGACGATTGCGGCGCTGGGTCGCGTTTTAAACAGATTAAGTGAAGGATATGGTCATGATGGAAGAGGACAAAAAGGGAAAACGGTGGGCTTTGTGGCTGGTGCTCTTTTTTATGGTTGTGATTCTGCTGGCTGCCTTTATCGGCAGGCAGCTTGTAAATCTGGTCAGGGCATCGATTGACCCAGTATCGGCTGCAAAAGCGCAAAGCATGAATGATGATGAAACTGTCATGAAGGGTCCGGATACTTCAGAGGTGCTTGGGCAGGTTGAACCTTTGCAGCTGGCGGGAGGGTATTCTTTTCCGTCTCCCACGCCAACACAACCTCCAAAACAATCACCGACCCCCACAGAGACTCTTCCACCGACAGAAACTCCAACGAGCACGCCAACGGAGACCCCTACAAGCACGCCAACTGAAACCCCTACAAGCACTCCAACCGCAAGCCCAACCCCTACTCAAACCACTACTCCTTCAGTGCCACCCACCGTTGGACCGAAAGGCAACCCGAGTCAATACATCGGCGCGGGGATGGCTTTCGCCTTAATCGGTTTGACCAGCTTCAGCCTCTATTTCTGGAACCTGATTCAGGACAGACGAGGAAAATAATCATCTTCAGGTGAGAAACACATGAACAAAAAAACGAAATCGTTATTTTTGATTCTTGGGCTTGTATTCAGCCTGTTGGCAGGTATTGTGATTGGCAGAACGTTGCGATATAAGAATTCGCCAGTTCTGGCGGGTGTTTCTTGTTTTACTGCGGCGGTGACTTCTGAGCCAGGTCAACCTGAGGAGATGGCAAAAGCACCTGTATCTGCGGTGGAAGAATTAGCGGATGAGCCGGCCATTGAAGCGAGAGAACCTGAATCAATATCAGAATGGATGAAATTTGGTCAACTGAATCTACTGCATGGTGAAGTCGGATTCAACTTCACGACAAATTGTGATGGCGGGGTTGGGGTCTCAATTCCGCCTGTTAAGATCATCCCCTGGCATCCCACCGTATTTGAGGATGGCGAGTTTGGCATCGGAAAGAAGCTGGCGGTTGCCTGGGAACACATGGGATATGATGGATTGTGGGTTCATTCCGGCTGGGATTTCTGGTTCGAGCGTTCACCAGCGACTGATCTGCAGTATTTTCTTGAGGTTGACGAATTAAATGAAGTGCAGGCCCTGGAGCGGATTGAAGACCGGGTAAACAATTGTCTACGTGGCAGTCAGGTCAGGCTGGAGCAGTTAGGGCAAGCCTACAGCGGGGAAGTGGCTGCGGCAGTCCGGGTGCCGGCAAGAGGCGTGCAGGAGCTTTCGAAGCATACCATGGATATGGTGCCCTATCTGGCGCGGGTTTATCCGCAAAGTGGTTTCGCAGACTTAAGTGAGAATGCCCTGTTGATCTATTTCTGCGGTCGGGCGGCTTTGGACGAGCTCACCGACCCCAACGCGGAATATTGGACGCAAACCAGGTATGTGATCGCGCTGGAACCAGTAGACTAAAGCAGAAGAAGCCATTTTCCTGATGTTTACCATGTTAGGTCCACAAATGGTTACCCCAATGATGTCAGGAAAATAATAATTCTCAGTAAACAGATATCAACTTTTATCATAACAACGCGCTTTAGTTTCCACTGCGCGGTCTTTGCAAATTCATTTACAATGGTTGAAAATATGATGGTTTTTTTCACTGCTGGTTATCCACTACCGGCATAACACCGATGATGAACCGTGCTTGAGTCCAATCATTGTAATTTGGGTTTGGCATCTCCCCACCAAGTTTTTGTCCGCAGAAATAGAGTATCAGTCCAGGCGATGACATTTTTTCAAAGCCACTGTCTGGATAATTCTCTGCAAGGTAAGGAACCAGGTCCATGGTATGTTGGCTAACTTCGTCAATCTCCGGAGGGGGAATGCGGACTGCTGCAATGATGTTGTTCGTAGAAACCGAATTATCCTGGCGTATCTGCATTTCAGCACTGATCACACAATCCTTAAGATACTGGTCAACTTTGCGGGGAGTCCGAAAGACCCCGTGAGGGTCTCTTTCAATATTGATTTGTAAGGGATAAGCTGGTAACGCGCCAAGGTTATAAGATAATCCTGAATGGATCCACAACCCATAATAACCAAGATGTTCCCAGGCGACAGCAAAATCCATGTCACTTAAGAATGCATCATTTTGCATGATTTCTGAGTCGTAGGGGTCAATTTGAAAAGGTTCCAGATAAATGACATCCTTATCGCACAGCAAGGTGAAGAGGGCATCTACCTTCCTGTCACGGAAATCTATCCCGTCATAAACCATCCACTGAGGTGCTGACGAAGGTGTCATAGCGGTTTGAATGTCCGGAGTTAGGTCGGAAAGGGGAAGGTCAATTCGAGAATTTGAGGTTGAATCCTGGGTGTTGGTAACCTGCGTTTTAAAGATTTGCGATGTTTCATCCAAGCCGCTGCTATTGGAAAATTGAGCTGGCTTCCAAAAAACAGCCAGGAGAAGCAATCCAATGCCGATCAATCCAGAAATAAGACCGACGGTCCTGATGAAATTGGTATTAAAACGATGTTTTTTCATTTCTATAGGTTAATATGCCAGATAAAAAAACATTGTTATGTTTTTCTGAGAGTGCGGATGGAAAAACGATTTGAAATCTTCACTTTAGACACAATGGTGTTAAATAAGGAACCTGACTCTGTCAAGTTGTCAGGTTCCTTATCTTAATCATAATATTTTCATCAGGCTTACCTACATTGGCCTGCTTTTAGAATATTCGTTTATTCCGGATCAGAAAGATACCAAACAGAAGCAGACCTGCGCCCAGGAGCCCCAGGCTGAGCCGAAAAACTTGAGTACCAGATGTTTGAGGTCCGGTCAGGTCTCCGCCAGTACCGGGGAGGGGGCCAGGGACAGGAGTAATTGTCGCTGTGATTGGTTGGGTTGGGCCTCCGGTAGGTACCGTGGTTGGTTGGGTAGGCCCGACGGTTGGTTGGGTTGGCCCTACGGTTGGTTGGGTAGGTACCGTGGTTGGTTGGGTTGGCCCTACGGTTGGTTGGGTAGGTACCGTTGTTGGATCCGGTGTTGGTTGAACCGCGCATACTGGGATATTGATGGTGTTGGTATCTAACGTCACAGCAGCGTTTAGCGCTAAGGCCCTTCCGCTCAATGTTGCGCCATTATTCAAAGTAATCGATTGGTCAGCAATAATAGTGCCCACAAATGCCGTGGTAGTACCGAGCGTTGCGGAACTGCCAACTTTCCAGAACACATTGCAAAGTTTATCGGCATTGATTATGTTTACGGATGCGCTGCTGCCAGTGGTGAGCGCACTCCCTATCTGAAAAATAAAGACGGAATATTCGTTCCCCTGAGCATCAAGGGTGAGGGTCCCCGTTAACTGGGCTGACGAGTCAAAACAATAGACGCCAGGAGTCAGTGTCTTACCTCCCAGGTCTTGTCCAGTCAAGTTGTTGTGACATGACTGCCCTGCCAGACTACCGAATGCAATAGTGGCATCATCCTGGGCGTTTTGTGCGACCTCGTCAGCACCGTGGATGGTGCCAGTTACGATCCCAGGTGGGAAACCAGTGACCGCGCTACCAGGCGCAACGCCCAAATCGCCATTGATTACTGAGCTACCGGTATTGGTCACTGTTGATGCACCCAGAACTGCAAAGCTCCCGGCTACTCCCAGACCTGGTGCTGTTGCGGCCTGAGCGAGCCCCTTGGCTGTCGCACCGCCAGCTTGAAAAGTTAGCAAAATCAATAGTAATGAAATTATTAAACCCGCATTATAGGGAAAGCGAGTTACCCTATGCCTTTTGTTCGAGGTCATTTTATTTCTCCTGTTGGTGTAACATTCTTTCTGTAAATTCACAAAAGAAGTAGATCACGGTATCCT
>CAZHXQ010000112.1:0-4463 GCA_964536465.1 uncultured Anaerolineaceae bacterium | reverse complement strand
AAAGAAAAAGTGGGCGCTAGAGGACTCGAACCTCCGAACCTCACGGATGTGAACCGTGCGCTCTAACCAGCTGAGCTAAGCGCCCCAGAGTGACAAGATTATAGCAAACCGCTCCGCTTTTGTCCACTTTTTCCCCGAACATTTTGCGTACTTCAATCTTGCTGTCAACCTCCGGTATACTTAATCCTGACCGGGTTATTAGCATTCCGGTTTTTACCATCGTTTGTTTTAGACAAGGACAGACCCATGAAACAGTTATTCACCCTTCTGCTGATAAGCCTGATGGTTTTAAGTGCCTGCGAACCACTGCAAACTCCGCCAGACACGATTGAAACAGACATTCAGGTTTTCAACCCTACCGGAACTTCCACGCCCGAACCTCCTTCCACAGAGACTGCGCCACCGCCCACTGAAACAGCGCTGCCCAGACCCACTTCTACTCTTCTTCCCACCAATCCGCCAGTGCCAACGCCAGAGAGTGAGATTGTGGCAGGTGAACTGGTCGAGATCCCTGAAGGCGCTTTCATGATGGGCTGCGACGTGGAAAACAATGGCGATTTGGGCTGCCGGGCAGCAGAACTCCCCTTGCATGAGGTGACTCTGCCGACCTTTTTTATCGACCGCTACGAGGTGACCAACTCTCAATACCGGGACTGCGTGGAGGCCGGAGCATGCAAAGCTCCGCGGTCAAGCGCCTCAAGCAGCCGGGAGGGTTATTTTAGCGACCCTGCTTACGACCTGTATCCGGTCGCTTACATCAACTACGCCGATGCCCAGGCGTATTGCGAATGGGCCGGCATGCGCCTGCCGACCGAAGCCGAATGGGAAAAAGCAGCCCGAGGCAGCCAGGCCAATCTCTATCCCTGGGGCAACCAGGACCCCGACTGCACCCTGGCTAACAGCCTCAACAACCTGAACGCCACCTCTTGCGTGGGCGACACCACCATGGTTGGCTCTTACCCGTTGGGGGGCAGTCAATATGGCGTCATGGATATGGCCGGCAACGTCTGGGAATGGGTGGCTGATTATTTCTCACCCAACTATTATGCCGAAAGCCCCTCAGCAAACCCCAGCGGTCCCCAAAGCGGCACAGAACGTGTCGTTCGTGGCGGGGGTTGGTCGGGGAGTTGGCGCTATCTGAGAACCTCATCCCGCGCCTATGACCTCCCCTTTTACAGCGGCGCAGACCTTGGCTTCCGCTGTGTCATGGATTTGACTGAAAACCCGGGGGATTAAAGCCGATAAGCCTGAATTAACCAAAGAAGGTTGGAATGGACTTCCAACCTTCTTTGGTTAATAAAGCTAATAATCATCAAAAATCAGGTTAACTGCTTGCCCTTAAGCCCGTTGAGCCACCAGATGCCGATCAACCCCAGAGGCAGCAAGTAAGCCCCGAGTTGAAATGCCGCCCTGAAATCAAAAAGATCAGCATATTTACCCACAAAAGGGATAGCCAGTGAGGTGATCACAAAATTCATGGAGAGGTACATGCCATTGATAAAAGCCCGGTCTTCGCTAAAGTTGTCCTGCACCTGTGCCATCAGCACGGGCATGGCTGAAATTTCGAAAAAGCCGATCAAAAGCAGCACGGGCACCTGAAGCCAGCCGCTCATGCGCAGAAAAACCAGCATAAAGAGACTGGTGGCCAGGGTAGTGACAGTCAGTACCTTTCCGCGGCCAAAACTATCGCTCAGGCTGCCAGCCAGAAAAGAACCAACCACCCCGGCCGAAAAAATCAGCGTCATCCCCGCGCCCGAAACCCAGGTGCTGGCTCCCCCTTCTCGCAGGAAGGCTGGAAAGTAAGTCGAAAGCATCACCGTCATGACCGCGCGTGCCACCAGGATCAGGGCGGCAGGCAGCATGACCGCGACGATATTGCGCCAGTCGCGGCTCTTTTTCGCGGTGGTTTTCAAGATGGAAGAACGCGTGTCGGCATCCTTGAGACCGCGCCAGGTAACCACTGAAGTAATTGCCCCCAAAATAATCAGCATTGGCAGCCGCCGCAGTCCAAACAGGTCATAGACAGAAACCAGAACCAGCGCGCCAAACGCGTATCCCAACGAACCAGCGTTGACCCAGAAGCTCATGCCTCGTCCGAGCTTTTTTCCGGCATGCTTGCTGTTTAATGCCGGACCGATCGCGTGCAATGAAGCTGAACTCAAACCAGCCAGGACCAACATCGCCATCATCAGCGCCGGGGTCGTGGCCAATCCAAGTAGACTCATCACCGTGCCGGTGATCAAAGGTGCCAGGCTGATCAGTATCTTGAGATTGTGCTGGTCAGCCAGCGAACCGATCAGCGGTTGGAAAAGTGAAGGCAGGGAATAAAAAAGGGTCAGAGAACCCCCGCCCAGGTTTGTGAGCCCAAACTGCTCAATCAGGATGGCCAGCAGCGGTGGCAGAAACCCTGAATAGAGGTCGTGCACACCGTGAGCCATGGCGATCGAGGCCACATGCCGGCTGCTGAATTGGTCAACCTCCGCTATGGATTGGTCTGGTTGGGAGAGGAATTCTTCTGGAAGTAGTTGGGGAACTTCGGTTTCGGTTTGCACGATGCCTATTATATCAAGCAAAACAACCGTGCTGGCTAAATTCAACCAATTTTAGATTGAATCGAGCCTCTCAAAGGGAACACCAGTGAGCTATCGACCGTCCTTTTTTTCGATTTGGAATCATGACCTATGATTATCTATGGTAGATTTGGCCTTTCTCTGGTCTAATTAGTGTGAAAGAGGTGAAAAATGTTTGATGGAAAATTTACAACAACTGATTCGTCAGGAAACGCGCGTTTCAAAAGCCCCAAGGGCAGCGGAAAGATCTTTATAGGAATGATCATCGCCCTTGCGCTGTTCATATTGCTCACGTCAGCCATCTATGAAGTGCCTGCCGGCAGTATCGGTGTGGTCACACGCTTTGGAGCGGTAAACCGCAATGCCTATCCTGGCGTGAACATAAAAATTCCCTTCGTGGAGAAGGCTGTCTTGTTGAGCATCCGCACTCAGAAGGATGAAGTACAGGCCACAGCTGTGTCCGTCAACCTGCAGGTGGTCACGTCCCTGATTGCGGTCAACTACCATCTGGACGGTAATCGGGCTGCAGAGGTCTATCAAAATATCGGCCCGAACTACGCCGAAATCATTATCGCGCCGGCTATCCAAAACACCTTCAAAGCCGTAACCGCCAGGTTTACCGCTGAAGAGCTGGTCACCAAACGTGATGAGGTCCGCCACCAGGCAGAAATTGAGTTAAGTAAGCAGCTGGAACCCTATTTTATCGTCATGGAAAACTTCAACATTGTCAATTTTGACTTTTCGCAGGAGTACCAAAACGCCATTGAGACCAAACAGGTCGCGCAGCAGCAGGTTGAAACCTCCAAACAAAAATTAGCCCAGGCCGAGATTGACGCTCAAACTGTGATCGCCCAGGCACAAGGTCAGGCTGATGCCCAGAAGGCGCTGGCCGAAACGGGCGCGCTGACCGATCAGTATCTGCAGTATCTCTTCCTGACAAGGTGGAACGGGATTTTGCCCCAGGTCATGACCAGCGGCAGCGATTCGTTGATTGACGTCTCGCGCTTTATGAACTTCCCCCAGCAGGAACCCTGAAGCCAGACGGAAACTCCACAGGAATAATCAGAATGGCGTGGTGGTCAAAGCCAACAGGCGACACCTCCACGTCATACAGAGTTTCTACAAGCATGAGGAATTCCCCTTAAGCGCTTGTATAATTGCACTAATGACAAAGGTATGATTGCTTTTTGTCATAATTTACAAATAAACATCGTATAAGGAAGGAGTACACATGGCAAAATTTGAAAGAGAAGTTGAGATTGATGCCCCGATCGAGAATGCCTGGGCAGTCCTGACTGATCCCATGCACTGGCCAAAATGGTTCCCGTTTATGCACAGTGTCTCAAACATACAACCGCTCGCTCAAGGAGTGGTGATCAACTGGAACAGCGGCGATAAAAATGGTATTGCCACAGTAACCATATTTGATCCCGAAAAAGAGCTGGAAATCCTCACCAATCTCGAAGGTGATGAAGACAGACACAACTTCACTCTGCGCCGCAGCGGTGGTTTTTTTGGTCTCAATGCTGACGAGGTCAAAATCGAATACAAGCTTGACACCCTCAGCGGTGGCGGCATTTTGGGTCGTTTTGTTTCAGGTGGCAACCCGCGCGACATGCTTCGCGTCAAGAATACCACCAACGCTTTACGCAGACTTATTGAAGCGCAGTACCCACGCGCCTAATTCGGAAGGAGAAATAAAATGGGTTTAATTGCATCAATTCTCGTCGGTCTTTTGGCCGGAATGGCAGCCTCCTGGCTGATGAAAACCGATCACAAATGGTATATCGATATCCTGATTGGTATCGCTGGCAGTATCCTTGGTGGTTGGATCACAAGTTTAATTCTGGGCACAAACCTTGTGTCTGGATTTAACCTGACAACGCTGTTGGT
>CAZHXQ010000111.1:0-4467 GCA_964536465.1 uncultured Anaerolineaceae bacterium | reverse complement strand
CTCACTGGTTTTTCGTTTTACTTCTGATGGTGCCATATACCATTGTTTGGCTGATGGAAAAAAACATCCTAAGCCAGGATTTGTTTGATCGAATTCTGAACAATCTCGAAATCAACAAAGATGGGCAACGGACGGTTAGAAAGCCAGGGGAAAACTTGCGAAAAGTTTTACGAACAATCTTCTTGATTGGTTTAGTACTTTTTGTTGCCAGCGTTATAAACAATTACGAATTTGCCAGGTCTTTAGGATTCCTAAGGTTCGCTATCCCCTTGGTAATTTTCGGTTACGTTTACATTTCTATTTTCGGTTTTAATGATGAATTTGGCCTCTTTGTCTCAGCACGATCAGCCTCAGGATCTGGATTGACAATTAAATCGAACAGTTTTCAAGCTTTGTTTGGCAAAGCTTCGATTTTCAATCCAGGAAAATTTATTCCCACGGCTGACTCGTACGTCGTAGCGAGAGAATTGGGAGCGTTGGTGATGGATTTACAACAAGCGGGAGACCTGGCGGTGGAAAAATGGTCAGAACGATCGTCTACACTTGCTGATTCGATGTAAGAGGAGGGAAAATGACCGATGAATTAACGAAACAAGAAGAAAAAAGAATCACTGACAGCTATGAAAGAGAACGGGACATATATTTAAAAGCCTATGAGGACAGTAGGAATTTGCTAAACAGATCCTTAGAAGCAAATGACTTGGCAGGCATTGAGCGGGCGAACAAAAATATGGGGGAGGCAAGCGATATTCTGGATAAAGTAAAGAGATGGGAAAAAGAAGCTTTGAAAGAACTCCAGACAGCAGAAAATGCAACTAAAACAGGACAAAAAGAAAGTCTGAGCCAAAATACTGCTCAAAATGTCCTTGGAGAGCAAAAAGAAACACTGGAAAAGTCTGAAGAAGAGGACTATTACTATGGATACGGCATGTAGGAAGAGCGGATGAGTTACTACATAAGACCCCGTAATTACATTGAAATTCAAGGGCGACTGCACGAAGATTCTTGTAAATTCGTACTTGGCGGTGATGTGCAAAACATCAACGACCTGTCAATAGAAAATTTCAGAACCTATGATCTGATTTCACCTGACGGGGTCTGGAGTGTAAAAACACACATGGATATGGAGGGTAGGTTAACAGAGAATGCTATGAAAGCATACCAGGCTGACTTCGAATATATGCTGGGCTGGAATAGATCGGTCGACGCCCTTGAATTGGACGTAAAGGCTTTACGGGAGCGACTTCCGGATGGGGTTGCCATGCCCAAAGCTTTGAATGATGGAAGCCTTGATGAAGCTGTTGCTTATCTGAAGAATAATTCAAATCTTGTGATACCAGGCGATCATGTGGAGGCTGTCCGAAACAATCTGATCAGCCATGCTCATATTTACCCTGAGACTTATGGATTGTCTGAGCAAGCGGCCGAAGAAGATTTTCAAAACCTTGCTCAACGCGTCCAGGGTTCGGGTTTGAATGCCACGGACACGCCCGCGCTGGTCAAGGAAAAACTGCAACAACAGCAGCTCGACCTCCAGGAGGAAACCGACAAGAGCCAGTCAGCACAAGAGGATGAAGAAGAATATTGTCACGGCTATGGGTATTGACCCAAAGGAGAGCGAGTGCAACCGGTCAATCAGATGACCAAAACAATGGTATTCGAAGGGAATGAACTTAGCCGGACTGTGCCTGCTATTAACTCTCCACAGGCTCGCTGTGCGATCCGTGGGCAAGATGCAAGCGGCAACCCTGCCAGTTTTCCTTTCAGCGATGATTTGTTAAGCAAACATCTCTTATTCATTGGTGGCATCGGTATGGGGAAAACCAATGGCATTTTCCAGATACTGTCCCAACTGCGCAATAACATGACCAGCAATGATGTCATGGTCGTTTTTGATACGAAAGGTGACTTTTACGAATCTTTTTACAGGCAGGGGGATATTGTCATCAGCAATGACGATAAAGCCACGGGTCCACGGGGGAAGAATTATTGGAATATCTTTGAAGAAATCGATGCCGGCCTCAATACTGAAGAAGAGATCATTGAAATTGCCAGGGCACTGTTTTTTGAGCGAAGCAACAAGTCGAGTCAACCTTTCTTTCCGAATGCTGCCCGAGATCTTTTCTCTGGGATCATGTTACATTTTCACCGGATGGGTGGTGTAAAAAACAATGCGGTTTTGCGCAATTTCCTGGACCAGACGCCCTCTGCTGAAATTCGGACAATCCTTCAGCAGCATCAAGATCTGAAAGCGATGACATCCTACATTTCAGACGATCGTTCCCCACAAACACAGGGTGTTATATCGGAATTACAACAACATCTGCGTGAGATTTTTATCGGGAATTTTAGGAAGGAAGGCGACCTCTCCATCCGCCAGGCAACTCGCGCGAAACAAGGACGTATGGTGTTCGTAGAGTATGACCTGGGGATAGGCGGTATGCTGACACCAATTTACCAGTTGATGTTGGACATGGCTATAAAGGAAGCCCTAAGTCGAAAGAAAAGTGACGGAAATGTTTGGTTCATCATCGATGAGTTCCGCCTTATACCGAATTTGCAGCATATTGATGATGGCATCAACTTCGGCAGAAGTATGGGGGCCAAGTTTATTATTGGTGTTCAGAACATTGAACAGGTTTTTCACGCCTACGGCGAAGCGCAGGCGCACTCGATTCTTTCAGGCTTGTTGACTACGGTGGCGTTCAGGGTCAATGATGCTGCCACCCGAAAATTTATTCAGGAATTAGTGGGGAAGAACCGAAAAAAAGAAGTTTTCATGTCATCAGTATCATCGCGTGGGATTGTTGAGCAGATCAGAGAGGCAAACGTCGTGGAAGATTGGGATATAGCAAATATGCGCGTAGGAGAGGCAATCATCAATACTCCTGGCTACGAACCTTTCCTGTTTCATTTCGATAAGGTCAAATAAAAAAATGAAAACAGGTTTTGTTGGGAAAAGGATAGCTGCCTTATTTTGTCGAAGACATCGCTTTTATTCCTGGAACAAGGAAGTTAGCTATTGCTTTTCCCACGTGGATCGAGGTTTGGAGTGTAGAGTGAGGTGTCAGGAATGAGACAATTTAAGCAATTAAAGTCACTGTTAATTATCTTATTATTATGGTCTTTACTATCAATAACCTCCTGCGGATCCGGCCCGATGAATGAGTTAAAAGGGGACTGGACACTGGACTGGCTGTATAGTAACAGTGCCAATATGATCGGAGATCTTACTTTTGGCGAAGGGAAATCGCTAATTGTCAAGGATGCATTTCTAGGAAGCAATCGGAATATTCGTTATGCGGTAATTGCGCCTGGAAAGATGAAAATTGGAATGGACGAGGTTTCTTTCGTTGTTGATTTTATTCTGGAAGAAGATTTGCTAAAAATCGAGTTCGACGACGGCACAAATTATTATCATCGCGTGGATACAGCGCCGGAGGTAGAGGGCGAAATACTCACTATCTTGTCCGACGTGGAGGAGGAAGAGCTGGCTCCTACTACTACACAACCCAACATGAACGAGATTATCATTCCCACTTCAACGCCGAGGCCGATAGACACCCCTACACCAGTGATTGTTCAACAACCCACAGCCACAAGGGCTTCAAATTTCACGCCAACACCACAGGTGTATTCACCGCTTTCGCGCTGTGCGGCTTCAAGACTTCATCTGGGTGATTCCGCTTACGTCAATTTCGACACCGGCAGGGTGGGTATGAGATCCGACCCGGTTGCAACAATCGGGGATACTCTTGTGCGCAAATTAGAGGAAGGCGAGATACTTCATATCATTGATGGACCGAAATGCGATTTAGGTTGGATTTTCTGGAAGGTCCGCACCGTATATAGCGAGATGGGTTGGATTCCCGAAGGAGACGGAAGTGAATTTTGGGTTGTGCCGATTTCGACCTATGATGTTTGCTCAGGAGCAAAACCTACCCGATTACGGGTTGGTGACAGAGCTTTTGTTGAGCCAAAGCCGGAAGATTTCAATCGCATCTACCCTGAACCAGCAATCGATGCCTCAAAATTGCTCTATCGGATGGAGCCCGGGAGTTATATGGAAGTTTTAGAAGGCCCATCATGCGGTAGTGGGAGGACGGGTGTTTGGTGGTATGTGCGCTCTGAGGATTCTGGTGTTGAAGGCTGGACGCGTGAGAGCGATTATGCTAAAAGTTATTACTTCATCGCCCCGGTAATACCCAAACCATAGAAAATCGGAGAAACAGAAGGGGGGATTTACTTCTCTTCCGAAAATTGTCGCTATAAGCCTTTGGACTTGTATATGTGTGCAGCAGAAGCTATTTTTTTAGTCCTGGCAAGCCGTATATACCCGATTCTATGATATTTTTACCGTAACCAAAAGTGAAAGTGTTATCATTCAAACCAATTAAGAACGGAGGTGCACAATGCTTCAAGATCACTTGCAAGCTTATGTCACAAAGTACGGATTTTCAGGATACA
>CAZHXQ010000110.1:0-4519 GCA_964536465.1 uncultured Anaerolineaceae bacterium | reverse complement strand
AAGCCAGGTGGAATTTGGTGGCAGTGCGTCTTGAACAGTGAAAAGCAAATAATCTCCTGTCGCGTTTTCTGCCCCCAGATTTCGCGCGAACGAATGGGAAAATTCCGAAGGATCAATCTTTATTACAACGGCGTTATAAGTCTCAGCAATTTGGACTGTATCATCAGTACTACCAGAATCAACGACAATGATCTCAATTTCTCTAAATCCCTCCTGCAAACGCAGAACTTTCATAAGAAACGAAAATTCTGACCCCGCATTTTTTGCTGGAATGATGACCGATATTTTTTTGTCGATTGTCTCTTTGACGCTGGGTATTGTAAAGTGAGATCTGGGTCTTTTTTCACCAAGAATACTAACGCTTTGTGATTGGTCCAGGTTGCGGAGGGTTTTACCAGGAAATAGTTTGGACTTAACTTTCGCTAAAAAATTAGCAAGCCCATAAATTCTGATAAACCTTGCCGATCGACGGAGATTATCTATCGAAATCAATTTTTTTTCAGTATCACTTCGCGGTTGAGTATCCTGATTTATCGGAGGTACAAAGCGGTCGGATGGTAACTTCGGGCGACCTTCTTTGGATCCATACTTAATATAATGCGCCAGGGGATTCTCGCCTGACTTTTCAACATCAGGATTCGCGTTTAGATAGAATCTTGTATCAAACTTGTCAGATGGGTTACGCCCTTCTTTCCAGCCGATTGTCAAAAAGTGCTTCAAAGGGTCTATATCCGCAGCACGCACATCTCCATAATGGAACAGATAGTATTTCTCATCAAACAATCCGCTCCTTCGAATAATTCTTCGTTTACTACTTAAGAAGCCCATTTATCTTCTCCGTAGTTTTCGCATAACTTTACGCATGGGACGGGTTATTTTCCAGCTTGTGCTCGTGACATTATCTACCAATTCATTTACTGTCTCATGTAACGAGCTTTGCAGATTATCAATATCCTGTTTCAATATTGAGTTTTGCTGGGTTTGATTGTCAACTTCCTGTTTTAACAATGCGTTTTGCTGCGCCTTATGCTCAATTTCCTGTTTTAATATTGAATTTTGCCGGGTCTTATCACCAATTTCCTGTTTCAACCTGGAGTTTTGCCGAGCTTTATAATTGGCAGCGGTTTCCACAAAGTGGCCTATCTTTTCCAACAATTTGAGGTTAATAACACGGTCGGTTTGATTAACCACCCCTCTTTTCACTACTTCGGTGTACACGTCGCACCAATCATTTACATGCGTGCTAAGCAGATGATTTTGTCTTATATCATCCTGGGCTTGTTCGAGAATTGTATTCCGCAAATCAGGATGTTCGACTAAACTTGTCAACCTATCTTGCCACTCTTCCGATGAACATGCCATCAAGCCCGTCTTCCCCTCTTGCACGACCCCCTTATAAGGTGGGATATCTGAATAAACAGCGGGCAAACCCAAAGCAGTATATTCAAAATACTTCAGCGGACTCTTGTTGCGATTGAAAACGGTATCTCGTAAAGGCGCAAAAGCGATATCAGCATCAAACTCTAGGATAAGTTTTGCAAACTCACTATATTCGTGTGTTACAGAGGGATAAAAGGAAACTTTCGCCAAATTCTTTAAGCTAGCTGGGGCATTGATGCCATAGAAAATAAAATCCAGCTTACCCGGGTACTTTAGTGCCAGATCTTTCAAAGGTTCGGAAATTATTTCGATATCCAGCTGGTGGGATTGTGTTCCGAAATACATCAAGGTCAAAGGGAAATTGCGATCAGTTCTTTTAATTTTTTTTATCGGCCAAATTGTGTCATCAAGGTAATTTGGCAGAACATAAACATGGTCATTATGTTGGGCGATCGCACTTTGTAAAAGAGGGGTGGTTACGATGACTGCGTCAACAGCTCGTAAGGCGAATAAAATAGGAACGAGTTCAAAGGCAAATGAGGAATTCATTAAATCGGGATGGTCAAAATCGAGCCCTAACAAATCATCATCCAGATTCATTACAACTGGTTTACCTAGATCGTGCGCTGCTTCGATCACTTTTATTGACTGACTAAACCCACCAGGGAAATTTCGCTCTAAAATCACAAGTTCGGCATCATTAATTGGCTCCAAACTGACTACACCGTTACAAACCCCATCAATTAATTCGATGCCGAGAATTTTCAAAGGGCTTATCACTCTAATTTGTTCCCATGCCAATGGATAGGGAGAATAAGTGTAATAAGCAACCTTTTTTACGACAGACATTTTCAGTCGTTCTCCATCGTTGACCGCAGGGACTCTTCCCAGGTTGGCTGTTTTAGACTAAAGGCATTAGACAGGTTATTGTTGTCCAACACGCTCACTATCGGGCGATTGGCTGCTACAACGAAATCACTGCTCTTGGCGGGCAACAAGTCTCTTACCACTTGCTCTTCTTTATGTGGGTCAAGTTCAAGAATGGCTTTAGCCCATTCATACCTGCTGCAAGAACCGCCTCCGGCGCAGTGGTACAACCCGCCTTTTTCATGAAGGTATCCATAAACATCATCTCGCCCTTGAGCCAGAATGAGCGCGGTGACCTCCGCCAGCATACGCGCAGAGGTCGGGCTGCTAATCTGGTCGTCCACCACTCGCATCACTTCCTGCTCTCGCGCCCACTGCAGTACTTTGTTAACAAACCCTCCCTGGCGCATCGAGTAGACCCAGCTGGTTCGCAATACCAAATTCACACAGCCAGAAGCTGCGATGATCTGTTCGCCTTCTAACTTGGTTTGACCATAGACGTTAAGTGGATTAGCTTGGTCCGTCTCCACATACGGGCTGCCTTTGGTGCCATCAAACACATAATCAGTGGAGTAGTGCACGAGAACCGCGTTAATTTTCTTGGCTTCCTCTGCCAGCACACCCGGGCCAAGTGCGTTGATAGCCCTTGCTTTTTCAGGCTCACTTTCAGCCTTGTCTACGTTGGTATAGGCAGCCGCATTGATGATAAGATCTGGTTTAACACTCCGGACAAGTTCCCGCAAGCTGACGCTGTCAGAAAGATCCACGTCGGGGTAATCCAGCGCGACCACGTCACCAAGGGGCGCGCAGGTGCGCAGTAATTCCCAACCCAGCTGACCTTTGGTACCGATCTGTAAAATCTTTTTCATAACACGCCCTGATCGAGAAGTCGCAGCAGGTACTGCCCATATGCGTTGCTTGCCAACGGTTCCGCGCAGGTTCTGAGGCATTCTTCGTCGATATAACCCATGCGGAAGGCGATTTCTTCGATGCAGGAGATCATCATACCCTGCCGCTCTTCGACAGCCTGTACAAACATGGAGGCCTGCAGCAGACTTTCGTGCGTGCCGGCATCCAGCCAGGCAATCCCCCGCCCAAGAACCCTGACCTGCAATTCGTTATCCTCGAGATAGCGCTTGTTAATATCGGTGATCTCAATTTCGCCCCGCGGGGAAGGTTCTAATTCTTCTGCGTAGCGTACCACGCGGTTGTCATAAAAATATATGCCCGGCACGGCGTATTTCGAGCGAGGTCTCAGCGGTTTTTCTTCCAGGCTGATTGCTTTGCCATCCTGATCAAATTCAACCACACCATAGCGCTCGGGGTCGCGTACAGGATAAGCGCAGACAACCGCGCCATGCTCCTGTGCAGCCGCGCTGCGCAGGATAGCAGGCATGCCCTGACCGTAGAAAATGTTGTCTCCCAAAATCAGGCAAACTTTATCATCACCGATAAACTCCTTGCCAATCAGAAAAGCATCTGCCAAACCACGCGGCTCTGCCTGAACGGCATAGCCAAAGCGCATCCCCAGCTGGCTGCCATCTCCCAGCAATCGCTGATACTGCTGGCTGTCTTCAGGGGTGGTGATTACGAGGATCTCGCGAATCCCTGCCAGCATGAGCATGGAGAGCGGGTAATAGATCATGGGTTTGTCATAGACCGGCAAGAGTTGCTTACTGATGCCCAGGGTCAATGGATATAATCGGGTGCCTTTCCCGCCTGCCAGAATGATTCCTTTCATGTCACGCCTTCCTGTCTGCATAGTTTTTTGCCAACCAGGCATCATAATCCGACTGCTGAACGATCGAGCGCACCCATTCGGGGTTGTCAAGGTACCATTGGACGGTGTCTACCAAACCCTGGCGCAGGTCATAGCTGGGCTTCCAGCCTAATTCCTGCTCGATTTTCGCAATGTCGATATCATAGCGGCGATCATGCCCGGGACGGTCAGCCACGTACGTAATCAGCAGTTCGTGAGGAACATGGGCGGAGTCTGGCTGCAATTCGTCCAGAATCTCGCAGATGGTATTGACAATTTCGATATTCGGCGGTTGGTTGTCGCCTCCCACGCAATAAGTTTCGCCCACCCGTCCATTTTTGATAATGCGGAGGATGGCTTCACAGTGATCATCCACATATAGCCAATCACGGATCTGCATTCCGTCCCCATAAACTGGCAGCGGCCTGCCGTTGAGCGCGTTTAATATCATCAATGGGATCAGTTTCTCAGGAAACTGGCGTGGACCGTAATTGTTAGAACAATTGCTGATGC
>CAZHXQ010000109.1:0-4549 GCA_964536465.1 uncultured Anaerolineaceae bacterium | reverse complement strand
CTGCCAGATGTCGATGGACCTGATGGGCATCAAACAAGAAGAACTGCTGGATGGAATTGAGATCGCCGGTGTGGCAACCATGGCTGCCGCCGCCAGTGACTCCAACACCCATTACTTCATTTGATCTCCGCTGATATGATTTCTAAAAACCGGATTTTCGAATCCGGTTTTTTTGTAGGCGAAGTTTCTCTCTGACGCGTTGATATGCTCGCGAAAACGCTCCTGCTGCAGCAGTCTCCCTGCATCCATTGAAAGGGCATGACAATCAGGGCAACCCTGTTTACACCAGAGGTCTTCTTGGACGGTCTTTGACAGTCCCCATAATGATCGTCGACAGCAGCATAAACGCAAACGAAACAGCAAACATGACCGCATAATTGAAGTTCTGCAGCAACCAGCCAGACAGAACTGGCGCGAGCAGCAAAGCCGCGCCGGTAAGTGTGCGCGCCATGCCCAGATAGGTCGGTCGCAGACCTTCTTCGCCCAGCTCCATGATTAGCATGGTGTCACCCAGATTCACACCTGACATGTAGAGCCCAAACAAGGCGAATACGGAATAATAAACCCAGATAGATTGTGAGAAAATTGCTACCAACAGACCCAAACCCCAGGCTGCGAAGGACAGGATCACCGCTTTTTGAGGGCCAATGCGATCCCCCAGCGCGCCCCAGACCACGTATCCGATGATGCCGGTGATCAGGATTATGGCTGTGAAGATGGCGGCCTGTTCATCACCCAGGTTGAAACGCTCCAGGGCATAGACAGCGATGAACGCGCTGGCCATGTTGCCGATGAACCCCAGCGAACGAGAAACCAGGTAACGCCTGAAGTTGCCGTCAGTTTTCAGCACCTGCTTCATCAGCTGCCAGGTGCCAGGCTCGGTTTGAAGCGTGCCGGTCTCTTGATGAGCTCTGACTCTGAACTCGGGTTCACGGTTGCGTGAAAGGGCGGCGTACGAAAGCCACAGTCCAACCGAGGCGACCGTAAAGCCAATCGCATAGTTGGTCGGGTAGGCATACTTGCCCAACAGATAGACCGAGATCAAAGACCCCACCACACCGGTGATCTGACCGGCCACGCGTGAGAAGCCGATATAGCGCGCTCGGTGAGAGATAGGAATCACCCGCGCATTTAATTCCTGCCAGGGCAGCCCGATCAGACCGCTGGTGACCCCTCGCCAGACCATCAGCACAAAAAACAACCAGAAAACGACCTGATCTTCCACCCTGCCAATCAAAAGCGCGAGCAAGGGCATGAACATATAAGGCAGACGTTCTATAAACCCCAGTTTCATGGTAATGGGCAGTACTTTTGATTGTTTGCTGACACGGCCAGACATGAAAACCTGGGGAATAGACGAGCCGGCATTGATAACCGCCGGGATCAACCCTATCAGAAAAGGATTATCCGTCAGCGTGGCAGCAAAAACTGGCAGGATGGTGTTGATCGACCAGAAACTGTCTGAGAAAAAAAAGAGGCTTAGATCCAGCGTGTTGACCACCACATTGTGCTTGAAGTTCGCGGCCACGTCCTCAGGAACGTTATCTTCCGGTCGGATCTTAAAGACCCGGTCAAAGAGTTTTCTTATCATGGCAATCGAAATTATAGTGTAGAGGCGGAGAAAAGGGGCTGTTTGCCTCTTGGGATGCGCTTAATACACAAAAAACTTGGCCTCGCGCGCTCAAACCGGCTAACGCGCAGGCAGACAGCAGCCTTGTTCAGCCGCTATTCATACTTCAGTGCGTCAACCGGGATCAATGTCGCCGCGCTCAGAGCGGGGTAGAGACCGGAAATAAAGCCAACCAGGGTCGCGAAGGCAATACTGAATAGGGGCAGCCAGACCGGAATCGAAGTTGCCAGCGTGGTTCCACCCCCACTTTGTGACGCCAGATAGGAACCGGCCAGCAGATTGATCAGCCCACAGATCGCCCAGCCTAGCAAGAACCCACCCACCCCACCTAAAAATCCAATGCCGGCCGCCTCCCCCAGGAAAATGCTGAGAATGTTGTTATTGGTGGCGCCGATGGCTTTCATAATCCCGATCTCACGTGTTCGCTCCAAAATCGCCATCGCCATGGTGTTGGCGATGCCGATGGCCGCCACCAGCAGCGCGATCGCGCCCACCCCGCCAAAGATCACCTGCATGATGGTAAAAAAGCTGTTGATGCTCTGCACCTGCGATTGTGGGGTATAAGCCTGGTAGCCCATATCGCTGATTTGATTGGCCAGCTCGATGACCACTTCGGGACTAACCGCTTTGACCGTCAGGTTGTTATAGCCCTGTTTGTTATAGTCCACCCGCCTGCCGGCCACCCAGTCATTCAATTGGTTGACTTGATCCCAATTCATGTACATGTTGTAGTCAGCCTCACCCCGGCTTTCTGCCAGAACGCCGACCACCTTCAACTGCATGGTTTTTCTACTCTCGGTGCCATCCTGGTTCCACTTGATAAAATCCACCTTCAGAGTCTGACCCATCAGGTCAGGTACTTCCATGGGCGGGTCTCCTGGACGCTGGTTGGGATTATAGAAGTTGTTTTCGATCCACGAGCCCACCACCAAAGTGCCTTTCTGGCTTATATCCGTCACGCCCTGCCTGGCTGTGACCCCCATATCGGCCAGATCGTCCAGGTTCACTCCGGTGACATTGCCCCAGGCCTCAAGTTTGTCGAGTTTAATTTCTATCCCGGTGTTGACCATCTGCTTGATGATCACCCTCAAAACACCAGGCATGGCTTCAAACTGCGCGACCACATCCGGCGTGAGTTTTTTGATATCATCTTCGCTGAAGTTCATCATGGGGCCATCCATGGTCGGGTAGCCCGGGTAAACCTCCACGTTGCTGAGATCATTAATGCCCCACAGCTGGCTGGTAGCGCTCTCTTGCAAGCCGGCACCCAGCGAGATCAGCGTCACGACAGCGGCAGTACCAATGATCACGCCAACAGCGGTCAAAATCACGCGCCCCTTCCGGCGTTTGAGGTTATCTACAATCAGGTTAATCAAATCTGCAAAACGCATCATTCACCCTTCATTTCTCGAATACGAGAAGTAGGCGATCAAGGCATATACCCATCATTCATAAAGCCGGGGTCTTCCATTCCGCCCCCTGTGGGTTCATTGCTTGTGCCAAAACCAAAGAAACCTTTGATGGCATTCCAAATTTTGGCAAAGAAACCGGGTTCATCGATCGGCTCGTTAGGGAAAGGATCAGGGTTCATCGGATCGACCATGATCGGGTTGCCGTTCTCATCTAAAACCGGGTTTCCGTTCTCATCCAGCAGCGGGTAGGGTTCGGGCATGGGCATTTCAGGCATGACCTCGACCTCTAATTGGCTGTTAAAAGTGCGTAGCTGGTTAAAATCGTCAGTGTAGCGAATCTCCAGGTTGATGATGGCTGTGCCCTCCTCGAAGGGAGTGAACATCGGGTCGATGGTGAAGTAACCGCCCGGGTCCAGGCTACCTACCAGCACCGAGTTGTTGCTCATCTCGCCCTCTGGCGATGTGACCACCACGTTGCCAAGCACCACCGATTTGCGCGCCAAGTTGGTGATTTGGATGGGCAGACTGCCCATCTGACCGACGGACAACATGCCCTCAACCGGGTTATAGAAAGAAATCTCCAGTTGAGGCAGGCTGTAAACCAAAAGGGTGATGACCTGGTCGTCAATTTTTCTGGCGCCCTGCTCGTCAGTGTAGACGAAGGAAAGCTTCAAGGGGTAAGCCCCCGGTTGAGCGGTGACGTTTACCACGAATTCCTGCTCAGTCTTGAGACTGCTGCCAGCGGGAATATCCCCCAGCAAAACCACATTTGACTTGCCAATGGGAGCAAAGACAGAAACATCACCCGCACCGCCGCTGACGCCATTCGCCTCCGGCGTGCCTTCCGGGTTGGTGGTGATGGTCGATCCGCCATAGACCAGTGAGACGCTCCTCGCGTCGGCGCTGCCGGCATTGCTCACATCCAGTTTGAGCCTGAAGGTTGAGCCGGGTTGCAGCGGGTCGATATCGGTGCTGTAATTATTTACCACCATTTGGGCGCGTTTGACCGCCGCGGGCGTGGCGGTAGCAGCCACCTGACCAGTACCGGTTTGATTGATGCTAATGGCGAAGGTGAACGTATCTGAGTACTGATTTACTCCGAGTCCGTCGGTGTAGGATACTGCAGCTATGATCAGACCCGAATACTTCCAGGTGGACATATCATTGACCTTGAAATAGTGCGTGTGAGTCTCGTTTCCCTTGTTATCGGCGTCAACTTCGTAAAAAGTAATTACACTCCCGTCCAGTGGGTCAAAATCCTGGCTGCTAAAGGTCATAATAATGTTGCGGGCGTGCGCAGGGTCATTCGGGTCTCCGACATTTTCTGGTCTACCATTGTTGCCAACAGTAAAAGTCATTCCGAAGGATCCATACGGATTGACACTTTTTTTGCCATCACCTGTCGTGTAATCAACGATATAAAGCAAAGGTCGGTTGGTGGTTTGCTGCACGATATTTTCAGCCACCCAACCATGTGGGTTGACCACACCGCCATTATCCGGAGCAT
>CAZHXQ010000108.1:0-4650 GCA_964536465.1 uncultured Anaerolineaceae bacterium | reverse complement strand
CAGTTGCTCGGTCATGGGGCGGCCTTCTGGTTGGGTCAGGCTGCCCTCTCGCTCGGTATGCCTCCACAGGAACTCGCGGAGGCAATTTCCCAAGGGGAGTTAGACCTCAGCCAGGTTGAACCTGTCGATCCCATGGAAATTCAACTCTGGGCAGAACAAAGGGCTGAAGAAGCCGTCTCAAAAATTCTCCACAACCGCATAGTCCGTGAAGACAAGCTGCGCGAGTACGGTGACCATGGCGGACCCCTGATTTATGTCATTGTGGCAACCGGCAATATCTATGAAGATATTATCCAGGCCAAAGCTGCTGCCACACAAGGGGCGGATATCATTGCTGTCATCCGCACAACCGGTCAGAGCCTGCTTGATTACGTCCCTTACGGCGCAACCACCGAAGGTTTTGGCGGAACCATGGCTACGCAGGAGAATTTTCGTCTGATGCGGGCCGCGCTGGATGAGGTTGGCGGGGAGCTGGGGCGTTATATCAGGCTCTGCAATTATTGTTCAGGGTTATGCATGCCCGAAATCGCAGTCATGGGCGCGCTTGAACGGCTGGATGTGATGCTCAATGACGCGCTTTATGGCATCTTGTTCAGGGATATCAACATGCAGCGCACGCTGATAGACCAGTCTTTCTCCCGCCTGATCAATGCTGCCGCGGGAATCATCATCAATACCGGTGAAGACAATTATTTGACCACCGCCGATGCCTATGAAGAAGCCCACACAGTTTTGGCTTCCCAACTAATCAACGAGCAATTTGCGCTTAAAGCAGGGCTGCCGGAAGAGCAGATGGGGCTGGGTCATGCCTTTGAGATAAATCCTGATTTGAAAAATTCCTTCTTGTTTGAATTCGCCCAGGCACAGATGGCCAGGCAAATTTTCCCTAATGCTCCTTTGAAATATATGCCTCCCACCAAGTTTAAAACTGGTAATATCTTTAAAGCCTTTGTTCAGGATACGCTCTTCAATATGGTCACGGTAGCCAGTAATCAGGAAATCCACCTGCTGGGAATGCTGACCGAAGCCATCCACACACCGCTGATGGCCGATCGCGCTCTGGCAATCGAGAACGCACGCTATATCGCCGCCAGCATGACCGATTTTGGTGCCGATATTGAATTCCGCCAGGGCGGTATCATGGAACAGCGTGCCAACCAGGTGCTGGAACAGGCACTGGACCTGCTGCTGAGCATATATCGGGACGGATTGTTCCGCACTATTGAGGAGGGGCGATTTGCCGGCATAAAACGACCCTTCGATGGCGGCAAGGGGCTGTCGGGTGTGATCCTGAAGGAAGAACAATACCTCAACCCCTTGATCCAGCCATTATTGCGGGAGGCCCGTCTCGGATCCGAAAGATATCACCAGCGCAAGTCAGATTCCCTACGAGGAGTAAACTATGAGTAGTGGACTTTACACAACCCGAAAAGCCGATTTCGACACAACTCTGGACCTCACCCAGCTCAAGCCCTATGGGGATACGATGAATGACGGCAAAGTGCAGCTGTCTTTCAGCCTGCCCGTTCCGGATAGTGACGTCGCGGTCGAAGCTGCCAAACAACTGGCGGTAAAAATGGGATTGGTGGAACCGATCGTCTCCTATCACGCCCCTCTAGACAAAAATTTTAGCTTCTTCGTGATCTATGGAACACTCTCTCATTCTGTTGACTACACGCAAATCCATGTTAATTCGGTTGAAGTTGCTGTGATGACAATGGAACAAACCGATTCCTTTATTCAACAAAATTTCGGCAGGAAAATTCGAGTCCTGGGCGCCAGCACCGGTACCGATGCCCACACAGTCGGCATCGACGCCATCATGAACATGAAAGGTTACGCCGGACACTTTGGCTTGGAGCGCTACAACATGATCGAAGCGCTAAATCTGGGAAGTCAGGTCAGCAACGAAGATTTTATCCGGAAAGCAGTTGAGTTTGATGCTGATGTCTTGCTGGTCTCACAAACAGTGACCCAGAAGAACGTTCACGTTGAAAATCTGACAGAGCTGGTTGAACTGCTTGAGGCCGAAAGGTTGCGCAAACGCTTCCTCCTGATTATTGGCGGGCCACGGATCAATCATGAGCTGGCCAAAGAATTAGGTTGTGACGCTGGTTTCGGTCCTGGCAAGTTTGCTGATGACGTTGCCAGTTTTATCTGTGAGGAATTGGCTGCACGCAAGCAGCAGATCTCATAATCTCATCATTATTGTTTTTAGAAAGGTAAGAAATATGAATAAATTGATTAGTCTGGAAGACGCGGTTAGCCTTGTGCGCGATGGCGACACCGTCATGATTGGCGGTTTTCTGGCAGTCGGGACGCCCGACCGGCTCATCGATGCCCTCATCGCAAAAGGGATCAAAGATCTGACCCTGATCTGCAACGACACTGGCTTTATCGATCGTGGTGTCGGCAAGATGGTTGTTGCCAGGATGTTTAAAAAAATTCTGGCATCCCACATTGGGACCAATAAAGAAACCGGTCGACAGATGCTGGAAGGTGAGACCGAGGTTGTCTTAATTCCTCAGGGTACGCTCATCGAGCAGATTCGTGCCGGTGGACATGGCCTGGGTGGTGTTCTAACCAAAACCGGACTGGGAACTGAGGTTGAAGAGGGCAAGCAGATAATTGATATCGATGGTGAAAAATATCTGCTCGAGAAACCCCTGCGAGCGAACATCGCCCTGCTTTATGCTGAAAAAGCGGATGAGAGAGGCAACCTGAGCTTCCATGGTGCCACTCGAAACTTTAACACCCTGATGGGCGCGGCCGCGGATATCTCGATTGTTGAAGCCTGCCAGGTTGTCAAGGTCGGAGAGATGTGCCCGGACGAGGTTGTTGTGCCTGGCATTTTTGTGAATCATATTGTTGATGGAGGTGCATTGTGATGGATAAGAAACAGATGCAAGAATTTATTGCGAAACGTGTTGCTCTTGAACTCCAGGATGGTGATCTGGTCAACCTTGGCATTGGTTTGCCGACTCTGGTAGCCAACTATGTTCCCAAAGAGCGGGATGTCGTTTTTCAATCAGAAAATGGTTTTATTGGCGTCGGTCCTTTTCCAACTGAAGACCAGATTGACCCTTGTATCGCTAATGCTGGTGGCATGCCTGTTACTATCGTTCCTGGGGGAAGCTTTTTTGATAGCGCCTTGTCTTTTGGCATCATACGCGGTGGGCATGTGGATGTGACGGTTCTGGGAGCGCTGCAGGTAGCTGAAAATGGCGACATCGCCAATTATATGATCCCTGGCAAGATGGTACCTGGCATGGGCGGTGCCATGGATTTACTCAGTGGCGCCAAAAAGGTAATCATTGCCATGGAGCATACAGCCAAGGGAAATCACAAATTGCTAAAAGAATGCAGCCTGCCTCTTACAGCAGTGAATGCGGTTGATCTCATTGTTACCGAAATGGGTGTCATCGAAATCACGGATGTCGGCTTTGTTTTAATTGAACAAAACCCCGAATACACTCTGGAGGAGATCCAGGCAGCCACCGGCGCTGAACTGACCATAAGCCTGTCATTAAAACCAATGGTCTGAAAATAACAATGACAAAAGAGTGCAGCCGTTTTGATGAATGACTGCACTCTTTTATGATTAACTTTAGTTTTTTTAGTAGCGATAAAAGCCTTCACCGGTCTTGCGGCCTAACTTTCCACCTCGGACCATCTTTCGCAATAAAGGATGAGCGCGATACTTACCGTCGCCGGTTTCATTGTACAGCACGTCCATAATCGCGAGGCAGACATCCAGACCAATCAGGTCGCCCAGTTCTAAGGGCCCCATGGGGTGATTGGCACCCATCTTCATAGCGGTATCAATACCTTCAGCGCTTGCCAGAGCTTCCGCGAAAATGCCGACAGCTTCGTTGATCATTGGAACCAGAATCCTATTGACAACAAACCCAGGCGACTCCACTACCCTCACAGGGGTTTTGCCCAGATCTTGGGCGATCTGAATCGCGCGTTCCACTACTTCTTCTGGTGTTGATAATCCCGGGATCACTTCAACCAATTTCATAACCGGTGCGGGGTTGAAAAAGTGCATCCCAACCAGGGGGTGATTCAAACCCTGCCCTATTTCAGTGATCGATAGAGAGGAAGTATTGCTGGCAAAGATGCACTCTGGCTTAGTGATGGCATCCAGTGCCTTAAAGGTCTCTTTTTTAATCGAGATCTCTTCCAATACCGCCTCAATAACCAGGTCACAGTCAGCGCAATCTTCAAGCATACCGACGGTTATACGATCGCTAATCCGATCTGCTGCGTCCCGCTCCATCTTGCCGCGATCGACCCTGCTCTGCAGACCTTTTGCGATACGTTGTTGTCCTTTTTGGGCGATTTCTCGGGATATGTCGGTAAGAATAACCTCGTATTCCTGGCTTTGCGCAAATGCCTGCGCAATACCGCTGCCCATTGTCCCTGCTCCAATAACTGCTACTTTCATAAATTCTCCTTGTGCTGAATCTGCCTTTTTGTAAGGTCAGTTTGGTACAAAATAATTATTTATTCTTGAACACTTTTTCTTTGCGTTTCTCCAAAAAGGCCTGCATACCTTCCTTTTGATCTTCTGTTGCAAAGCAAGAGCTGAAGAGTTCGATTTCGAGTTCTATAGCTTCATCCATCGACATGTCAAGGCCTTCATTC
>CAZHXQ010000107.1:0-4668 GCA_964536465.1 uncultured Anaerolineaceae bacterium | reverse complement strand
TCGCGCCGGTCTTACTAATCCCCGGAGCGAAGCGGAGTGGGACCTGACCGTGCGCGCATATTTGTTACTGGCGGAGGGAAATGACTCCCCTCCGGACGGCTGGGCCTCGTGCGCCCGCGTAGCAGCAGAAACTTGACCCGCTGCTCTTGACTTGTTCTTTTCTCAGTGTAAACTAAAGCCTATGCAACTGATCAGCATCACCACCGATTTTGGAAATCTCAACGGATTTACCGGCACGATGAAAGGCGTTATCTACGGCATCGCCCCCAACGCCCAAATCGTCGATATCACCCACGAAATCCCCGCCCAGGATGTGCGCACAGGCTCAATCGCCCTCTGGCGAGCCGCGCCCTACTTTCCCCCGGGGACGGTCCACATCGCTGTCATTGATCCGGGGGTGGGTACCGCCCGCCGACCGATCGCGGCCAAACTGGGCGACCAATTTTTCATCTTGCCCGACAACGGTCTGATCACCCCCCTGCTCGAAGACGCGCAGGCCGCTGGCAAAGAAATTCTCATCGTCCACCTGGACAAGCCGCAATACTGGCTGCCCACGGTCTACACCACCTTCCACGGACGCGACATTTTTGCCCCAAGCGGAGCGCACCTTGCTGCTGGCGTGCAACTGGAAGACATGGGCACGCTCATCTCTGACCCTGTGCTCAGCCCTCTGCCCAAACCCAGCAAAACTGATCAGGGCTTCAATGCCAATATCATCGTTATCGACGTTTTTGGCAACTGCTCCACCAACCTGCGCGTTTCACAGGTCCCGGATCTTGCCAAAACCACGCTCAAAATCGCCGGTCAGACCATCGAGGGCATCGTTCCTTCTTACGGTCACCGCCAGGTCGGCGATCTGGTGGCAGTGACTGACAGCGAAGGCTTCGTGGAGATCGCCGTGGTCAACGGAAATGCGGCGCGCAGCTTTGGCATCAAGCTTGATGACTCTGTTGAGGTCATTTTCAATGACTGACACCAAACCGCTTCCGCTGCTGGTCAAAGACCTCAGTTTCCGCTACCATACGCGCTCCACACCCGCGATCCAAAATTTGAACCTGGCGCTGGAACCCGGTCAGATCATGCTGCTGGCCGGCTCCTCGGGCTGCGGGAAAACCACCTTAATGCGCTGCATCAACGGACTGATCCCGCACTCCTACCACGGTGAGATGAGCGGAGACATCCTCATCCATGGCCAATCCGTGCACGGCATGGGCTTATCCCAAATTTCCACCCATATCGGCACGCTCCTGCAGGATCCCGAGCGCCAGATTTTGGGCACCTATGTGCTTAACGAAGTCTGTTTTGGGTTGGAGTCGAAGGGCATGTCCCGCGACCAGATGCTCCCGAGAGCCTATAAAGCCCTGGAGCGGCTGCATATCCTCCATTTAAAAGATAAGGAAACCTTTTTCACCTCTGGCGGCGAAAAGCAAAAAGTTGCCCTGGCTGGCGTGCTGGTTATGGAGCCCGATATCTTGCTGCTGGACGAGCCCCTGGCGAGCCTGGACCCTGCCTCGGCGCATGAAGCCCTGCTCGCGTTCAGAGAGTTGGCGGACGAGGGGCTTTCCATCATGATCGTCGAGCATCGCGTTGAAGACGTCCTGGCCATCAACCCTGAAAAAGTACTTTACATGGACGAAGGCTGCATCACCTATTCCGGAGATGTGGCCGGATTGATGGAGGCGGTCGATTACAGCCGCATCAAATTACCCGCGACCACTATCGCCAGGCGCGCCAAGAGCCACCCCATCCCCTATTTCAAGCCAACCGTGCCCAAGGTCGATCCCCAAAGCCAACCCCTGATCTCTTTCCAGGATGTGCGCTTCCAATATAAAGAAGACACCCCCGAAGTGTTGCACGGCATCAATCTGGAGGTTCGCACGGGTGAAGTCATCGCCATATTAGGGCACAACGGCTCTGGCAAGACGACCACTGTCAAGCATGCCTTGGGTCTGTTGAAACCGACCAGCGGAAAAGTGCTGGTAGAGGGAGTTGATTCCAAAAAGTCAACTGTGGCCACCGCTGCCAAAACCATCGGCTATGTCTTTCAGAGCCCTTCTCAGATGCTTTTTGCCGCATCAGTGAGGGAGGAATTGGCCTACGGTCCCACCAACCTGAAGTTCAGCCCGCAACAGGTGGAAGAAAACGTCGATTGGGCCATCGAAACCGTTCACCTGGAAGAAGAACTGCCCACTCCACCCCTGGCGCTCTCTTTCGGGCAGCAAAAACGAGTCTCGATTGCCTCGGTGCTCTCGATGCGCTCACGGGTGTTGATGATGGATGAACCCACAGCCGGGCAAGATTACTGGAATTATCAGGCCTTCATGGACACTATTCTGCAAACCCCCGGCTTCGATGCCGTCATTTTTATCACTCATGACCTGGACCTGGCGCTCATTTACGCCAACCGGGTGGTGGTTTTGTATGGCGGACAGGTCGTTGCCGACGGACACCCACAGGATATCCTTCAGGACGAAGACAATTTGAACAAGTGGCGCTTAAAGCCCACTTCTTTGCTAAAATTGAATCAGCAGTTATGGCCGAAGACCGGCCAATATATGCGCGCGGAAGCGCTCAGTCAATTTATCCCTTAATTAATTGGAGGAACTTATGCAAGACACATATACAACTGGTAAAAAGAAAAATCTGTGGGCATTTGGCACCAATCAGGTTGTCTATGCCGCCATCGGTGCCGCTCTCTATGCGGTGGTTACCTGGGCTTTCAACGTCTGGCAGATTCCCGGCTCTGGCAACGTCGGCATCCGCCCCGCAATCGTCATCCCCATGTTCTTTGGTATCGCCTTCGGCCCAATCGTTGGCTTTATCACCGGCTTTGTGGGCAACATCCTGGCAGACATGCTCAGTGGCTACGGTTTCTGGATCTGGTGGGATCTCGGTAACGGTATTGTTGGTCTCATCCCCGGTCTGTTCTCGGCTATGGTCTACATATACAACGAGAAGAAATCCATCTTATTGGCTGAACTCTCGGTTATTCTTGGTTCTGCCCTGGGCATGGGCCTGGCCTCGCTCTCTGAAATGTGGGTCTCTGGGGCAGATATGAACACGGTCATTTTCGCCAATTTCCTGCCCGCTTTTCTAACCGACATCGTCTGGGGGCTGGTCTTGCTTCCCGTTTTGATGATTGCTTACGCTGCGATCGTTCAGCGCAGTGGGCGTTAGGTCAAGTCTTTAACCCCGGGGGCGGCTTAAAAACCGCCCCTGAATTTTAACCCTTATGCTGGTCAGCTGGAATTACCGCTTCCGCAACAGCCCTATGGATCACATCGATCCCAGGGCTCGTTTTATATTTTCATTCGCGGTTCTGTTTTCTGCCACGGCTACCTGGAACCCCAGCGTGCTTTTCGCGGTGTTTGTGATCTCGATGATCTGGTACTCCCTGGGCAGGCTGACCTGGAAAGACACCCGTCTGGGCTGGTTTATGATCTCGATCATGTTATTTACAATGATCGTGATCAACACACTCATCACCGGCGGCGGCGCGGGCGGTGTGGTCCCACCGGGAGGAGAACTGATCTGGCCGCAGGGATTTGACCTGTTCGGACGGCATTTTATGTTCGGTTTGACGGTCGAGCGGCTTTGGTTCGCTGTTTCGCAGTTGATGCGCATTCTCTCGATTTCACTCATTTTCATCATGATTCCTTACACCATGGACTCACGCGCCTATGGCGTCACTTTCAGCAAGCTGGGAATGCCCGACAGGCTGGCTTACACCATGGAGCTCTCTTTCCGCTTTATCCCTACCCTCGCGCGCAATTTCCAGGTGACTTTAGACGCGCAGCGAGCGCGTGGGTTTGAACTGGACGCTGCCAAAGGCAATTTAATCCAAAAAATCCGGCAGGTGGCACCCTTGTTGATTCCCGTGACCATGAACGCCATCGTCTCAAGCGAGGATATTGCCAACGCCATGGATTTGCGCGGCTTCGGTCAGCATAAACGCACCTGGTTGTACGAACTCAACTATCACTGGTGGGATTGGGCCATCATCGTATTTTCTGTCGTCATGCTGGCGATAACCTTGATTCTGGCCTACCGCTATGACATGAAACTCTTCTCCGTCCCACAATGGTGGTACGGGTTGTTTAAATAGGCTCCTCGCACGGTATTTGTAAGACGGAAGGAGATGAACCCCCTGTAGAGGGAGGGATATAGAAAACCCCCTCTTAAGAGGGGGTCCGAGAGCAAAGCGAACGGGGGGGTGGGCCTACTCGATCGCGCCGGTCTTTATAATCCCCGGAGCCAAGCCCCTGTTCGCGCCGGTCTTACTAATCCCCCTGTTCGCGCCGGTCTCCTGACCGTGCGCGCATATTTGTTACTGGCGGAGGGAGACAAGCCCCCTCCGTACAGCTGGCCTCGAGTGCCCGCGTAGCAGGGTATGAGTCCAGCCGCTTCATTAATTTGATTGTCAGCGGAGGGAGACAAGCCCCCTCCGTACGGCTGGGCCTCGTGTGCCCGCGTAGCAGGGTATGAGTCCAGCCGCTATGCTAATTGATTGCGTTTCTGGGTGGAGGGAGATGAACCCCCCGTAGAGGGAGGGATATAGAAAACCCCCTCTTAAGAGGGGGTCCGAGAGCAAAGCGAACGGGGGGGTGGGCCTACTCGATCGCGCCGGTCTTTATAATCCCCGGAGCCAAGCCCCTGTTCGCGCCGGTC
>CAZHXQ010000106.1:0-4906 GCA_964536465.1 uncultured Anaerolineaceae bacterium | reverse complement strand
CAGCAGAGACGCCCCATTTTTCTTCCAACATTTTGACGAGGTCAGCAGCTTCCAATACGGACAGCGTGCTCAGTTCCTCAACGATTTTTTCTAAATCAGCCATTTCTTTCTCCTAGTATTCTTTCTTTTTAATAGTTTTCTCGTCTAATAACGAGCCTTTTACGCAGCGCTTGTCTGCTTTTCTGAATTTGCTTTAATTACAGCAGCTAAACCGCGGGCGGGTTCTGCTAATGTGCGCACTAACTGGCTGGCGGGTGCCAGGATGGTCCCCAACAGCATGGAACGCATTACCGGTAAACTTGGTAAATCTGCCAGAGCCTTCACTTGTTTGGCGTCCAGCAAAGTTTTGTCTAGATAACCACCAGTAACAGCGAAAACTGCGCTGCCTTTGGTAATTTCTGCCAGGGCTTTTGCTGCAGCAGGCGCGTCTTCAAACGCGAACACGACCACATTATTGCCTTCCCAGGTTTTTGGGTCGAACTTATACCCTTTCTCTTCCAAAACTCGGGCGAAAAGCCGGTTCTTAACTACACGCATCTCACTTTCAGATTCACGTAGTTTTGCGCGGGCGTCGTTAATCGCAGGCATGGTCATTTTATTGTAGGTAAGATAATAAACAGCCTTGCTGTTATCGATCCATTGACCATATTGCTCGACAATTGCTTCTTTTTGTTCTTTAGAAAATGCCAATGTACTCAACCTCCTTCCAAATAAAAATCTCTTTCCGTTTTTCCCACGAAAAGAGATTCTTAGAGAGATCTTTGTCTTTATGAACCTCCACCTCGGCGGGAAATTAAGCCGTTAACGGCACCAGCTTTCTCAAGCAGAGCGTGCAATCATCTTGCACTATTCTGTTGTTCAACCCGGCAAGTATAACACAAATTCTTGCCGGTCAAGTTTTTCTTCTAAGGAACGGATTGTCAATTGACGGTCCGTTTCTAAGATATTCTTCGAGTTAAGCCGCTTCGCTCTCCATGTTCATGGCGGAGTTGATATCAACCTTCACGCCGGGGCTCATGGTGGAAGCAAGGGTAATCTTCTTGATAAAAGAACCCTTGGCACCGGCGGGGCGTGCTTTGCGGACAGCGGTGGTCAGCGCGGCCATATTCTCGAACAAGTCCTCAACTGGGAACGAAATTTTTCCCAATGGGACGTGGATGTTAGCGCTCTTATCGAGGCGGAATTCAACCCGACCAGCTTTGGCAGTTTCAATGGCGTCGGCGATATCATCTGGCTGCACGACCGTGCCAGCCTTGGGGTTAGGCATCAGGTTGCGAGGGCCTAAAACACGACCCAAACGACCAACCTTGCCCATCATGTCCATGGTGCCGACAGCCACATCGAAGTCGGTGTAGCCGCCCTGGATGCGGGCCATATCTTCGTCGCTCTCAGCTACAAAATCGGCACCAGCCTTTCGGGCTGCCGCAGCAGCCTCACCCTGGGCAAACACCAGCACGCGCACTGTTTTACCCAGGCCTTTCGGCAATACACAGACGTCGCGAATTTGCTGATCAGCCTGACGGGGGTCCAGGCTGGTGCGGATGTGGATCTCGACGGTTTCGTCAAATTTGGCGAATGCCATTTCTTTGACCAGTTCTAAGGCTTCTTGGGGGTTATAGGCTTTGTCAGCATCCACTTTCTTGCTGGCGTTTACGAAATTCTTTCCTTTTTTAGACATTCAAACTCCTTTGTGGTTCCAACGGGCGTCTCAACCCTCCCACTCTGATTATTTCGGGGTAACTATCCGACGATGGTGATGCCCATGTTACGGGCAGTGCCTTCCAACTGGCGCATGGCTGCTTCGATATCGTTAGCGTTCATATCCTTGAACTTGATTTCAGCGATTTCTTTCAGCTGCGCACGGGTAACCTTGCCGACCTTTTCGGTCTTGGGGTTGGCGGAAGCTTTCTCGATCCCGGCAGCTTTCTTCAACAGAACGGCTGCTGGGGAGGACTTGAGCTCGAACTTGAAAGAGCCATCCTGAAAGATAGTGATTTCAGCAGGAATAATCTCACCCATGCGGTTGGATGTGCGGGCATTATAATCCTTGCAGAAAGCCATGATGTTGACACCATGGGGAGCCAGTGCCGGACCAATGGGGGGGGCGGGGTTCGCCTTACCGGCCTGGATTTGTAATTTTACGATTGCTTTTACTTTCTTTGCCACAGATAAATCTCCTTGGTGGTGCTATCGGGCAGAATGTGCCCTCCCACAAATTTCCGGATCGCTCCGGTTTACGCTTTCTCCACCTGCAGGAAATCGAGTTCCACAGGTGTTTCACGCCCAAAGAAGTTCACCATAATTCGGATTTTTGAGCGTTCCATATAAATTTCATCAACAATGCCGCGGAAGTCGTTGAAGGGACCATCCACGATGCGCACACGGTCACCAGGTTTATAGGTGACTTTGTAGGTCGGGGCTTCGTTCTCCATTCGGCGCAAGATGCTGGCCACTTCTTCGGGGCGCAGCGGGGTTGGATCGTCGCCCATCCCCACAAAACCAGTTACACCAGGTGTGTTCCTAACTACAAACCACGAATCTTCTTCCAGGATCATATTAACCAGGACATATCCTGGGAAAACATGGCGCTCAACTGTCCGGCGCTTCCCATCACGAACTTCGATCTCCTCCTGCGTGGGGATCACGACATCGAAGATCTTATCTTTCATCGCCATGGTTTCAATACGCTGTTCCAGGTTCTTGCGCACTTTGTTTTCGTAACCTGAATAGCAGTGGATCACAAACCACTGACGGTTATCGTCAGGTTTGCTTTCCTCTGCTGAGTCTGACACCAAAGATTCGTCGTCGGGCTGATTATTTTCAGCCGATTCGATTTCTTTGGATTCTGACAGGTCGTCATCATAAAGATCAGTCATGATCTGGTCTCTTTTCTATACCCTATCCAACCAACAGTCCTATCAGGCGGGCGAAAATAAAGTCCAACACGCCAAGAATGGCAGACATGATCACAGTTACAATCAGCACAATCCGGGTCAAAGCCAGGGCTTCTTCCCTGGTTGGCCAGGTTACTTTACGCAGTTCACCAATTGTCTGGCGCCACCAGGTTTTGGTTTTCTGAATGAGATTTGGTTTTTTCTCTTTTTGTGCCATTAATTACTCCTGGTTGACAGTTTAACGCCGTAAAATTTACGGCGTTAAGTTTTTCAACAGGTCAGGTAGGAATTGAACCCACAACCCCCGCTTTTGGAGAGCGGTGCTCTGCCAATTGAGCTACTGACCTAAGCACTTCCCATTACAGGAAGTTTATTTTACCTCACGATGCAGCCTGTGAACGCGGCAGCGTGGACAATACTTTTTCATTTCAAGGCGACCGGGGTCATTGCGACGGTTCTTGACCGTGGTGTAATTGCGTTCTTTACATTCGGTGCAAGCCAAAAAAATGACTGGTCTGATATCTTTCTTCTTTGATGCCATTTTAGTCTAACATGGCTGCCTTACACAGGCAGCCATGAATCCTTCCTGTTATTCTCTACGATTACGAAATAATCTTCGTGATCCTGCCGGCACCCACAGTCAGACCGCCTTCGCGAATAGCGAATTCGGAGCCCTGTTCGATGGCGACTTTATCGATCAACTTGACCCTCATACCATTAACGTTATCACCGGGCAAAACCATTTCCACGCCTTCGGGCAGGGTCACATCGCCAGTAACATCGGTAGTGTGAATGTAAAACTGCGGGCGATAGCCAGTGAAAAATGCGCTGTGACGTCCACCCTCTTCTTTTTTGAGGATGTAAACGGAGCATTCAAACTCGTTCTGGGGCGTGATGGAATTTGGCTTAGCCAGAACCATGCCGCGTTCAACCTGCTCGCGATCGATACCGCGCAGCAAGATACCGGCGTTGTCGCCAGCCTGACCACGGTCAAGTTGTTTGTGGAACATTTCAATACCCGTTGCAACGGTGGGTAAAGGCTTGTCCATCAGACCAACGATGTGAACGGGATCGTTCAACTTCAAGGTGCCGCGTTCGATTCGACCGGTCACCACAGTACCGCGACCTTTGATCGAGAAGACATCTTCGATAGGCATGAGGAAGTCTTTTTCAAAATCGCGCACCGGTTCCTCAAAGTAATCATCCACAGCGTCCATCAAATCGACGATCGGTTGGTATTCCGGTGCGTTCGGATCAGTGGAGGTGCTGTCGAGGGCAACCTTGGCAGAGCCGCGAATAATCGGCACATCATCGCCGGGGAAGCCGTTAGCGGTAAGCAGTTCGCGAACTTCCATTTCAACCAACTCGAGCAGTTCGGGGTCGTCCATCTGGTCGGTCTTGTTCAGGAAGACCAAAATGGAGGGAACCTCGACCTGGCGGGCCAGCAGAACATGTTCGTTTGTCTGGGGCATGGGGCCGTCGGGAGCGCTGACAACCAGAATAGCCCCGTCAATCTGGGCTGCACCAGTAATCATGTTCTTAATATAGTCACGGTGACCAGGCATGTCGACATGAGCATAGTGACGCTTGGCGGTCTCGTATTCAACGTGGGTAATATTAATGGTAATACCACGGGTTTTTTCTTCCGGGGCATTGTCAATTGAATCATACGCACGATACTTGCCAAATCCACGCAGAGCCTGGACTTTGGTAATAGCGGCGGTCAGGGTCGTCTTGCCATGGTCAATATGACCCATCGTACCGATGTTCATATGTGGCTTTGAGCGGTCAAATTTTTGTTTCGCCATCTTTTCTCCTTAGATAATGACTAATTATTTTCTCTTTTCGGCAAAAGCCCTCAATCGGATTTGAACCGATGACCTCATTCTTACCAAGAATGCGCTCTACCACCTGAGCTATGAGGGCAGCCGTACCTTCTCCTCGCCGCTTTCGCAGCGTGAAATGGACGGTGAAGGATTCGAACCTCCGAAGGCGCCTGCCAGCTGATTTAC
>CAZHXQ010000105.1:0-4948 GCA_964536465.1 uncultured Anaerolineaceae bacterium | reverse complement strand
CTGTTTTTTACTTAAATCGAAGTCTTATGGTCTTTTATAGAGTCCTATGACTAAAGTTATAAAGCGTCATGCGAACATAATGCCCTTATCAGAATGAGGAATAATAAAAGCAAAAGATACACACGAACGCTTCCTAAAGCAATTGAACTCCATAAACAAAGGAGCTGCCCTTGACCATTGACCTGCTTCTCGCTCCGCCCGCTTCAGGCAAGACTGCTATCTGTATTGAACGCATTCTGGCAGTCCATAAAGAACAACCCCTAGCCCAGGTATGGGTGCTGGTGCCGAACTCGCAAAAGGCGGCTTATTTCAAATCTCGCCTGGCTGCGGCGGGTGGAGGGATGGGCGTCAGGGTGGGGATGTTCCGATATTTTTACAAGGAAATTCTCGAGGAGAATGACATCTTTGTTCCAACCATCTCACCAGCACTTTCCCACCGGCTGATCCAGGAAACTGTACGCGACAGCTACTCTGCTGGTGAGCTCAACCATTATGCCGCCATCAAAGATAAACCAGGCTTTCTCTTAGTTCTTCGTGATGCCTTCGCCGAATTGCGCAGCGCTCTGGTGCAACCATCAGCCTTTCTGGAGTATACCCACGGCTCTACCCCTGCCAGTCATGAGCTGGCAATTCTCTATAATCGTTTTCTGGCCCACCTTGATACTTTAGGTTGGGTGGATGGCGAAGGGCAAGCCTGGCAGGCAATCAAAGCGCTCCAAGCCAATCCAAACCACGCCTCGCGCCCGAGCTTGGTGATTGCGGACGGCTTTACCTCCTTCACCCCAGCCCAAAAGCAGTTCCTCAGGCAGCTTGGCGAGCGAACAGGCAAACTGCTCATGACGCTGACCGGTGAAATGAATTCCGACCGACAGGTGGATGGACTTTCTCTTGATGTTTTAGAAGACCTGCAAAGAGATCTGGCTCCTGAAATCCATGAAATCAAAGGGGAGCCTCGTTTACCTGCTGCGATTCTGCATATGCAGCGGCATGTACTCAACCCAGGCGAGGTTGAAAAGCTTGACGCCCTTAAACCAATTATGCTGGAAGCCCGATCTCAATCTGACGAGGCACGCGAAGCCTTGCGTTGGATAAAGGAGCTGAATGTGCGTCAGAATATCCCTCTGAACGCCTGCGCGATCTATACAGCCAATTTTGACATCTATCAACCGCTGCTGCGCTCAGCTGCAGATGAATTTGGCATCAGAATTCACTTCTCGCGGCCTGACCCTCTCAGTGAATCGCCGGCGGTGCTTGCTTTGCTTTCCCTGCTGGAACTTCCTTTAGAAAACTATCCTACCCGCCTGTTATTAAATACCTTGCGCTCACCTTATTTCAACTTTGACCTTGCAGCCAGAGACCTGGAAGACCTGGAGATTGTCAGCCAACAAGCCATCATCGTAAATGGCAAGGATCAGTGGAACGATGCCTGGTCGATGTTCCAGGAATTGAACGCAAGTGAAACTGAATATCTGGATGAGGAACGCCGGCGCAAAAACCGCACTGCCGGAATCGACCTTAACGCGCTGCGCGCTAGACTCGATGACTTTTGGAATTTGTATTCAGATATTGAAACCAAGCGATCTCAAACCGACTGGATAAGATGGCTTGAAAAAAGGCTTGATCAGCTGGATTTTTACCAAAGAATCTCAAGTGAACATGACCGCGAAGCCTGCGCTTCTTTGGGTGAGGCCTTGAGGGCTTTGCTGCTCAGTGAAAGTGTCGTTGGCGAGAGGATGGTCGATTACGCCCAGTTTCTGGCTGACCTGAAGGGAACTCTGGCTGGGGCCAGGTTAGATGAGCCAAGGAAATCCAGCGGAAATGCAGTGTTCGTTGGTAAGATGGTAGAGGCACGTGGGGCGCGCTACGAGGCAGTGGTACTAATGGGATTATCGGAAGGACTCTTTCCTGTAGTTGAAAATCCTGATCCCTTTCTGGATGAAGAACTGCGCAAAGATTTGGGGCTGGAACCACGCTTGGGTCGACAACAAGCCAGCACTTTTTACCAGGTGTTCACCCGCGCTGATTCATACCTGCTGTTGACTCGCCCGTATCTTTCTGAAGAAGGCGAAAGTTGGGAACCTTCTCTTTATTGGGATTCAGCGATAAAGTTATTTTCGAATAGCGCAATTTTCACAGTGCAACCCTCGTTACCACGGCCTCAATCGGAGGCGGCTTCCGTACAGGAATTGCTTTTCTGGGCAATGCAGCAACAAAAGCTGCACTACTCTAAGGATGAACTCCTTCTCGAGCGCTGGCAGAGGCTTCAAAAGACCTTCAGGATACTTGATAGCCGTCGGTCAAAAGTCGCTCAAGGGATGTTTGGGGGGAATCTTTCACCGCTTAGCGATAAACTTACATCAAAGTTTTCTGGGGGGTATGTTTGGAGTGCCTCACGCCTGGAAACTTATAAGGCCTGTCCGTTCAGATTCCTTGTTGGTGTCGTGCTGAAACTAGAACCCAAAAAACCACCAGAATTTGGCCTGAATATTTCCCAGAAAGGCAATATTTATCACCGGGTGCTGGAGTTGGTCTATAAACGCGCAGGGCTGGAAGGAGTTTCCCCCATGGATCTCCTCGATGAAGTCGCTTCAGGTGTTTTCGCGAAGGCGCCATCTAAAGAGGGCTTTCGTCCATCCGCGTTGTGGGAAGTCGAAAAAGCCGAATTGCTTGAGAAGCTGCGCGTAACTTTAGACGCACTTGAACGGGAACGAGATCAATGGAAACCTCTTGCCTATGAGAAGAAATTTGGGATTGGTGGTGCTCCTCATCTGTGTTTAGATATTGCCGGCAATGTAGTTAAATTCCGTGGACAGATAGATCGCATTGACATTAACCCTGAAGGAAATCTTCGCGTGATCGACTACAAATCCGGGAGTTCTCACCTCAGTAAAAATGACTTATTGGACGGTTTGCGCCTGCAATTACCGATTTATGCCCTGGCTGTGCAGGAAGCATTGCTGCTTGGTGAAGTCGAGGAGGGTTTTTACTGGGCTATTAATGATGCCAAAGCCAGTTCATTCAAATTATCGAATTTCATACACGAAGGGATCGAAGGCCCAAATGCGGCTTACCAGGTAACTTACACACATGTTCAAACCGTGCTTGAGGGTACGCACGCAGGTAAATTCGAGCCAAAAGCCCCCAAAGATGGCTGCCCTGATTACTGCCCGGCTATAGCCTGGTGCTGGCGATACAAAGCAGGATATAAAAATGACTGACCGCTTGACTGAACAGGTTATTAAGCTCTTCTCTCTTAATGACGATCAGCGCAAAGCTGCGACAGAAAGTGGTCGGGACGTGGTGGTCACCGCGGGAGCAGGCAGTGGTAAGACCTCCACACTGGTCGCGCGCTATGCTTGCTTGCTGGCAAAAGGAACAAAACCCCGCCAGATCGCAGCGATAACCTTCACTATCAAAGCAGCCATGGAGATGCGCTCCCGGGTGCGATCAACACTGATGCAATTGCAGGAAAACGCGCTGATCCAGGAGGAGCGTCTCTATTGGTCAGAACTATCCACGCAGATCGACTCTGCCCGCATCGGCACTATTCACAGCTTGTGCGCAGAAATCATCCGCAACCATCCTGCGGAGGCAGGTGTTGACCCACGTTTTGAGATGTTGGATGAAGGCTTGACCTCTGTGCTGCGCGTGCAGGTTGTGAAGGATACCCTGGCAGAACTAATCGAGGAAGAGCGTTTTCTGCCCCTCTTGTTCAACATGCCTTTGAGCGACCTTTCTAAAACACTGAAAATTTTGCTAGATCGCCGGCTGGAAACCAAAGAGGCCTTTCAGGTTCCGCTGGACAATAAAACCTGTTTGATCAGAGAATTTAATAAACATATATTTTCACTTGAATTCACGGCTTTAATCAATCAATTGCGTGGAATGAGTCCTCAAGAACTTAAAAAAGATGCTGGAGAGAAGCTGGCCGATGCTGTAACTGAGTTGTTGAGTTGTTGGTCGATAGTAGAAAAATCTCTCCAGGAAGATGACCCTGTGAACTGCGCCATCTATCTCTTCGAAGCCAGACGCAATTACCTCAAAGGAAACATTGGGAAAAAAGATGGCATAGTCAAGCCAATTGTTACCGAACTTCGACAGCTTTTTGACGCCCATATCAATCATATAACAGGTGGAAAGGCGAAGGCGGACGTACCACCCTCACAGGAGACAGAAGCGTTATTCGATCAGCTTCTTCCACTCTTACGAGATGCTTTCGATCGTGTACATTATGCATATCTGTCTCAGTTGGAAAGAAGACACGCTCTGGACTTTGATGATCTGGAGTTTCATGCTCATCGTTTGTTGGAAATGCCTGAAGTACGTGAGCATTGGCAAAAGGAGCTCGATGCCATCATGGTGGATGAATATCAAGACACCAATCCCCGGCAGCGCAACATTGTCAATGCTCTTGCGGGGGACCGTGGGTGTTTGTTCATGGTGGGGGATATGCGCCAGTCTATTTACCGCTTTCGTGGCGCGGATGTGACTGTATTCAAGGAAGAACAGGAACGTATTGACAAAGCAGGTGGTTTGTTGATTGGTCTGGATCGCACCTATAGAGCCCATGAAGAACTATTGAATCCCACTGGCGACCTGCTTTCGGCAGTGATTGGAACTCAAAAAGATCCAAAACGAAAATACTATGTGCCCTATACACCACTTGTCGCGGACAAAAAGACACCATCGTCACCCGTTAAACCACCCCATGTTGAGTTTGTAGTGGGCGCAGGGGAAGACACTGCTGAAGCAAAACAGCGTTCAGGGCAGGCATTGGCTGTTCGCCTTCAAGAACTCCAACAAGAGGGCCAAATTAAGAATTGGGATGAGGTGGCGCTGCTGTTTAGAGCCGCGACTGGTTATCCTTATTATGAGGAAGCGCTGGAGGATGCTGGTATTCCCTTCATGACCGTGGCTGGCAAGGGCTTTTATGATCGTCCTGAAATTC
>CAZHXQ010000104.1:0-5092 GCA_964536465.1 uncultured Anaerolineaceae bacterium | reverse complement strand
AAAGAGCGGGTAGTATGTGAAACAGCTACCCTGCAACCCCAGTTTGCTCGAAGACAACGCAGGCGTAAGCCGGCAGCCATAGCGCGCCGCTCTCCGCGAATTCCGCCTCGCCAAACCGCAACCCTTCAGGTACCACCCGGTTCTGGCTGACCACCCACTCAGGGACGGCGTGTTCACGTTCACTGAAGTTTGCCAGAATCAACAACCTTTCGCCCTGATTACGCCGCACAAAGCCCAAAACGGAACCATTTTGTGTATCGAATACTTCCAGGTTACCTCCTGCCAGTCCGGGTAAGTCTTTGCGCAGCTCAATCAAATCACGCATGTGCTGGAAGACACGCCCCGGCACGCTGTCGACATCAAGACGCTGTGCGTAGCGCTGCGGGTCCGCAGGGGGGCGATGAACCCAACGGCTGTCGTTTTTGTGTTCTGGATGCTCCAGGTAACTGTAGTCATTCAGCGTGGCAACCTCATCCCCGAGGTAAATCAGCGGAACCCCGCCAGCAGTCATGATCACGAAGTGCAGCAGCCTGATGCGCTTGATGGCCAGTTCGACTTCTTCAGATCCTTCTTCAACCAGAGCTTTTTCGAGCCCTGCCAACGAAGCGCAGGTGCCAGAAATGCGGGTATCGCCCGTCTTTGGGTTTTCCTGGAAGGGGAGCCCACGCGCGAAACTGCCCGGAAAGCGCCCACGATAGAATTCGTTTAAAAAGCGGCGGTGGTCGTAGCCATTGATGCCCAGCCTGGCAGCGTCTTCGTCTGAAAAAGTCCAGCCAATGTCGTCATGACAACGAACGTAGTTGACCCAGGAAGTTCCCTGTGGCAGATCATACCTTTCAGCCAGCGCCTGCGCGAGCAAGTTGACCTCGCGCGTGGCCAGGCTGTTCCACAGCAGCGCCATCAGCAGAGGATTGTATGAAAGCTGGCATTGCCGGGGTGAAATGTATTTGATCACTTCATCCGGATGCACAATAGCCTCAGATTTAAACAAAATAGAGGGCGCGACCACGAGCGTGATAGCGTTGAAAGCCTGCAAAATCGTATGCGCTTTGGGGAGGTTTTCACAAGATGTCCCCAGTTCTTTCCAGATAAAAGCCACCGCGTCCAGGCGGAAGATCTCTACACCCTGGTTAGCCAGGAAGAGCATTTCTTGGCTCATGCGGTTGAAGACCACCGGGTTGCTGTAATTCAGATCCCATTGGTAGGAGTGAAAGGTAGTCCAAACCCAGGATTGTATCTCTTCGAACCAGGTAAATGCTCCCGGGTGTTCATCCGGAAAGATCTCTCTCAGGTACTTTTCATACAAGTCAGGCACACTGCGATCCGGATAAATGCCATACATCTGGCGGTATTCCGGGTCGCCTGCTTTAGCTTTTTGCGCCCATTCGTGTTCATCGGAGGTGTGGTTAATCACCAGGTCTGCCACCAGGCTGATGCCTTGCTCGCGCAGCTCGCGCGAGAGCTGTGCCAATTCAGCCATGGTCCCCAATGGGGGGTTGACCTCGCGGTAAGAACTGATTGCGTAGCCACCATCGTTTTCGCTTTCAGGCATTTTGAAAAAGGGCATGAGATGCAGGTAGGTCAGACCAAGCTCCCTGAAGTAAGGGATTTTGGCGCGGATACCCTGCAGGTCGCCGGCAAAAAGATCGACATAACAGACCCCGCCCAACACCTGGTTGGACTGGAACCAGAGCGGATCCCGCTCGCGACGCTGGTCAAGTGCGCGCAAATCCGCAGGGCGTTCCAAAGCAGCCCTCGCCATGCTCCTTAACAGGTTTTCGAGGTGATAGACCATGTCATATTGTTGCCCATAAAGGTGGTGGTAGAGCTCAAATAACTGCGGAAAGTGGGTTTCGAGACGTTTGGTAAAAAGCTGCCAGCCTCGTGGGTCTTTCCGAATAGAAACAGCCAGGTCAGCCTCCAGAGCAGGCAGCAGGCGTGCCAGCACGTGGCTGGCTTCCAGTTGCAGGTCTACCATCCCGGTTTTCATTGGTGCTGCTCCCAGGCTTGTTGAGCCAGAGCGAACGCGCCGTATAAGCCCGCTTTGCCTTCCAAACCGGTCAGCACGAGATAAGATTCAAGCTGCTCTGTGATCAGAGGCGTTTGCATGTATCCGTTGAGCAAGCCTACAAATTTCTCGCGGATCATTGGCAGCAGCTGTTCCTGTGCCATCACGCCACCACCCAGGATAATTCTTTCTGGCGCCAAAGCGCAGGTCACTGAAACCAGTGCCTTGGCAATGTATTCGGCTTCCAAATCCCAGGCCTGGTGGTCTCGGGGCAGCTGGTCGCCCTTGAGACCCCAACGTTTTTCAATCGCCGGACCTGAAGCCAGCCCTTCGAAACACGCGCCGTGAAAAGGACAAACCCCTGGGAAGGGGTCTTGCTCCGGGTCGCGCGCCAACAAGATATGCCCCATTTCAGGATGTAAAAAACCGTGAACCAGGTTTCCTTCCGCGATGATGCCCGCGCCAATGCCGGTGCCGATGGTGAAGTAAACCAGATTCCGCAGCCCTTTGCCTGCCCCCCAAAGGGACTCAGCCAGAACCGCGCCGTTGACATCGGTGTCAAAGGCGATTGGCAACCTTAATCGTTGCCTGAAAAAGCCAACCACATCCGCGCCAGACCAGCCGGGCTTGGGTGTGGCCAGAATGCGCCCGTAACCTTCAGAAGTAGGGCGCGGATCCAACGGTCCAAAACAGGCGATGCCCAGAGATTGAATCGTGCCGAGATGGGCTTGCTGCTGGAAGAATTCCGCGCAGGCAGCAAGGGTTTCAGCGGGATCGGTAGTGGCAACGCGCCTCTCGGCAAGGATTTGGTTGTTTTCATCGGCAACAGCACAGACAAACTTGGTACCGCCACCTTCGATTCCGGCAAAAAGGGGTTGTTTCATCAGCATCCTCCAGAGGGAAAGTATATTTTAGGCGTGATAAAGAGCTTATGTTTCGGAAAACGTTCTAAAAAGCGCCTTTGGTTATCAGTCAACTTCATCTGGGCTTAAGCCTTGCCAGGGTTATCCTCATTTGGGAAGCCTGGTCTAAAAAGAATGTTCTTGCACCCTCTCGAACTCTCAATGCGGAGTGATTGTTCAGATGATTTAAACACTGCTCCATACAGCTTATTCCATTCAGTGCTTATCTGACCCCAGGTAACCAGTTTGCGCTCTGTTAGGACCAGCAGCCTCGTTAGGTAGGTCGGGGCCAACAGGTTTCAACCAGACAAAAGCGTACGGCGCGAGGGTATAGTCGCCCGGCAAGATACTCTCCCCAGTCAACAGGTCCAAAAAACTTTTTGCGGTCTCAGGTATCCAGCCTGAAACTGGCGCATCGGTCAGATTGTTCAAAACCACAATCCGCTGTCCCTGCCACGAGCGTTGATAGGCCACCACAGCTTTGGAAGTGAAGTTAAAGTGCTTCCAGGCGAAATCGCCTCTTCCAAACAGCCGCCACTGCTTGCGTACCGCGATTAAATGGCGGATTTTGTTCAAAAGCGAATCCGGGTCGTCCTGTTGGGCGGCGACATTTACCACCTGGTAACCATAAATTGGATCAGAAATGACCGGAGCGTAGAGTCTCTCGGCTGGTGCCTCCGAAAACCCGGCGTTAGGGCTGTCATCCCACTGCATGGGTGTGCGCAAACCGTTACGGTCAAACAAGTCAACGTTGTCACCCATCCCGATTTCATCGCCATAATATAGAAAAGGCGAACCGACCATAGTCAACAGCATGGAGTGCATCAGCAAAATCTTGCGCTGGTCATTGTCCATCAGGGGTGCCAGACGGCGGCGAATGCCCAGATTAATGCGCTGTTTAGGGTCAGGGGCATAAGTTTCCCACATCCATTGGCGCTCCTCGGGTGTAACCATTTCGAGGGTCAGTTCGTCATGACAGCGCAAAAAAGTGCCCCATTGGCAGCCCTCCGGCAGCTTTGGGGTGCGCGCCAGGATTTCCTCGATAGGGGTGCGGTCGCCTTTGGCCAGCGCCATAAAGAGGCGCGGCATCAGCGGAAAATGGAAATTCATGTGCATTTCATCGCCATCGCCGAAATATTCAATCACGTCCTCTGGCCACTGATTGGCCTCGCTCAACAGGAGTGTTTCCGGCTTGTAGTTGTCCACAAACTTGCGCATGCGCTTCAGATAGGCGTGGGTTTCGGGCAGATTTTCGCAGTTGGTGCCTTCACGCTCAAACAGGTAAGGCGGGGCGTCCACGCGCAAACCGTCGGCTCCCGCGTCAATCCAGAATTTGACCACATCCAGCATGGCCTGCTGAACTTGTGGGTTGTCGTAATTCAAATCGGGCTGGCTGGAATAGAAGCGGTGCCAAAAATATTGACCGCGCAGTTGGTCAAAGGTCCAGTTGGAGCTTTCGGAGTCGGTAAAGATGATCCGCGCCTGCTGGTATTTTTGGTCGGTATCAGACCAGACGTACCAATCCCGATATTTGATATGCTCGGGGTGCTTTGGGTCACGAGATGCCTGGAACCAGGGGTGTTGATCGGAGGTGTGGTTCGGGATGATCTCGACAATGATTTTCAAATTGCGTCTGTGGGCTTCGGAAATCAACCGCTTGAAGTCTTCCATGGTGCCATAGGCGGGAAAGATGTCACAAAAATCGCTGACGTCATAGCCGTCGTCTCGCAGGGGGGAAGGCATAATCGGCAGAAGCCAGATCGCGTCCACGCCCAGGTCTTTCAGGTAATCCAGTTTGCTGGTCAGACCCGGCAGATCTCCCCAGCCATCGCCGTCCGAATCCTTAAAAGCCCGTGTGTTAAGTTCGATGAAAACGGCATCTTTATACCAGGTGTTTTTTTGTGTCATTTCCATGCTCCTCATTATCAGCGTCTGGACATAAAGCCCAGCCGCACGGAGGGGGCTTGTCTCCCTCCGCTAAGGTCCAGTCGTACGGAGGGGGCTTGTCTCCCTCCGCCTAAATCCAGCCCTTTGGAGAGATCTTGTCTCCCTCTGCTAAGGTCCAGTCGTACGGAGGGGGTTTGTCTCCCTCCGTCACCATACGATTGTCAATTCTGGCGGCTGGACCAAGGCCCAGCCACACGGAGGGGGCTTGTCTCCCTCCGTGTCATCCGCTTGCCAA
>CAZHXQ010000103.1:0-5465 GCA_964536465.1 uncultured Anaerolineaceae bacterium | reverse complement strand
CATGCGTGCCAGCGATGTCTTCCCGGTAGGTAACTCGATGATCCGGCGCTGCGTCTTGCATAAAACAGGCTTATTCGACCTTGCATACGACCGCGGTCAGCGAGCAGACCATGATCTGGGCATGCGGCTTTATCTCAGTGGAGAAATGATGATCCTCAATCCGCAGGTCGAGGTTTTGCATCATCATGCTCCTGTGGGCGGCTTGAGAGAGCACAAAGCCCGGGTTAATACTTATGCCGCTTCTCGCAGCAAGGTGTTTTCGAGAGTGCTGCCAAGTGTATCGGACTTATATTTAAGCAAGCGGTATTTCACACCCAAGCAAGTGCGTGAAAGATTATGGATCGACATATTTGGTACTTTTAGGTTGAAAGGTCCAGCCTGGAAGCGTCTGCTCAAGGTGTTGGTCAGCACAATTTCCCTGCCGGCAAACATCCATCTCGTCAATAAGCGTGAGGAGATTGCACAACAAATGTTAACGACTTACCCTCAGATACCAGACTTGCAGAACGAGGCCCCCTGATGAGAATATTGATTTTGAGTTCAGAATTCCCTCCAGGACCAGGAGGGATTGGTACTCATGCCTATCAACTGGCCAGGTATTTCTCAGATAAAGATCATCCAGTTCTGGTTTTATCCCCGCAAGACTATGCGAGTGAATCCGAATTATCCGCATTCAACAGTCGCCATTCTTTTTCGATAATTACCTTCAGCGGTAGAAACACCTCTTTTTCAAAAGCCCTTTCACGAGCCAAGTTGACGAAGAAAGCCTTGCATGACTTCAAGCCCGATGTAGTTTTGGCTTCCGGCGAACGTTCTATCTGGTTAAGTGCCTTTGTTTTGAGTAGGAAAAGCATTCCCTGGGTGGTGGTTGGTCATGGAACTGAGTTTGGCACAAAATTTGGTGCAAGTTCACTCCTGACGCGGCTCACCTGTAACCAGGCGAGTGCTGTTGTCTGTGTTAGTGACTACACACGCGGGCGTATGGCCTCACTGGGTATCACTCGTCCGGCCGTAAAGGTTATTCATAATGGCGCGGACGCGCAATACTTTCATATCCAATCGCCTGCTGTAATTGAAGACTTCCGAAAGGAATATGGGGTTGAGGAGAAGTTCGTGCTGCTGACTGTTGGGAATGTATCTGCTCGCAAAGGACAGGAGTGGGTTATTCGCGCGCTGCCTGCAATGGTCTCGAAGCACCCCAAACTGGTTTACTGGATGGCAGGGCTGCCAACCATGCAGAAGGAATTAGAAGCGCTTGCCGCACAGCTGGAGGTTTCCGATCACATCCATTTTTGGGGCAGAGTTAATCAGGATACGTTGTTGAACCTTTACAACACTTGTGATTTGTTCATAATGACCAGTCAGCAGCTTAAGAATGGAGATTTTGAAGGGTATGGCATTGCAGTCATTGAAGCTGCCTTATGTGGAAAGACGAGTGTCGTCAGTGACAATTCAGGTCTTGCCGAAGCCGTCCAGGACGGTGTGACTGGCATTCTTGTTTCTCAGGGAGAGATAACTCCGATTGCGGATGCTGTAAACAGTCTGATTGATTCAGCTATCTTACTGCGGAAATTATCTGCGGCAGCGCATCGACGTGCAAACGATGAGCAAACCTGGGAACAGGTTGGTGAATCGTACCTCCAGTTTTTTGAACAAATCCAGACGGGTAGCTGAGATGAATCTATTGGTGATTTCCCATACCCCGCATTATCTACTAAACGGCGAGATTTCCGGTTGGGGATCAACTGTGCGTGAAATAGATCAACTGGCAACACTATTTGGCGAGGTCGTTCATCTTGCGCCCCTTCATTCCGAATCCGCTCCACATAGTTCGCTTCCCTATTCCCAAGAAAATATCCAATTCGTTGCTGTTAAACCTGCTGGGGGAAACCGTATAATTGATAAAGCTTCAATTCTTTGGAGGACCCCATCCTGGTTGGCAGCTATGAAGCGAGAGATGTTAAAAGCAGACGTCATTCACATCCGCTGTCCGGCTGGGATCAGTCTGGTCGCTCTGCTGGCACAGCGCCTATGGGGTAAGGGTAAACCGTGTTGGGTCAAGTATGCGGGTAATTGGAAGCCCTTAAAACGGGAGCCACTGTCTTATCGGTTCCAACGTTTTTGGATAGGAAAAAACTGCCATCATGGAGTTGCCACGGTCAATGGCGATTGGGTTGACCAGCTCGACCATATCTTAAGCTTCAATAATCCATCCTTTTCAAGATCAGAGCTATACCAGGCCCGTCTGACTTCTGTAGATAAAAAAATCTCAGCACCCCTTGAGCTCCTTTTTGTCGGCAGAGTAGAAATCGAAAAAGGAGTTGGGCGAGTTATCCAGATTGCTGCTGGTCTGCTCAAGAGGGGGACTGACTTCCATATTAACATAATCGGAGATGGACCTAACAGAAAAGCTTATGAACAGGTCGCATCAGAGCATGGTCTGGCAGGTCGGATTGACTTTTTAGGCTGGAAAAAGCGGCTTGAAATTAATGATTATTATCGGGAGGCCCACCTTGTGTTGCTTCCTTCATCATCTGAAGGTTGGCCTAAGGTGCTTAGTGAAGCTATGGCATATGGCGTGGTTCCGTTGGCCAGTACAACCTCCAGCATCCCGCTTATCCTTTCCCAAGCACAGACTGGGCAAGCCATACCCGCTGATGACATAGATTCTTACGTCGATGCTATCATCAGTTATACTGAGAATCACGCAAGGTGGAAAATTGAGAGTACTAATGGTCTGGCGATGGCTGACTCCTTCACCTACGAGCACTACCTAAGTGATGTGAAGAAATTATTTAATAAAACCTGGAATATAAACCTGGAGAAACCAACCAATGCGGCTTGCAAGATATAGAACAAATGTTGGGTCTACGTCCCTGACTTTTCCTCAGAGTAGCCTGGCAAATGTTGTATTATTGCTTTTGTTGCACGTAGGCCTGGCCTTTCTGTTCCGGAATTTTAGAATCGCGGCGACTATACACGCGCTTCTTGTGCTCTTGTTAGGCCTTTGGACGGCGTTAACGGCGGACAATCTGGTAAAAGTTGTTCCTTATGCCGCCTATATTACCGGAGCTGAGTTGCTTTGGAGAATGACCAGAGCCGGGGTCTTCTGGGAGTACGGAAAATATGGGCTGGTTTTACTGCTGTTAGTTGCACTTATAAAGCAAAAAAGGCCTCTCAAAAACCTGGTTTTACCTTTAACATACTTCGTCTTACTGCTTCCTTCAATAATTCTCACTATAAACGCCTTAGGTTTTACTGAAAGATCGGCGCAATTAATTAGTTTTAACCTCTCCGGAGCCCTGGCCACGTTTGTAAGCATTGTATTTTTCTCACAAATCGTAATGGATCAGAACGCGCTCCAAAAGACGGTCTGGGCGGCTATTTATCCGATTGTTGGTGTTCTTACTCTTGCTGCCCAGAGCACGCTGACTGCCACGAAGATCGACTTTGGGAGTGAATCAGTATTTGTAACCAGTGGGGGTTTTGGACCAAACCAGGTTTCCGCGGTGTTGGGGCTCGGCGCGTTGTTACTTATCCTTTACGCAATCCAGCCCAGCAAATTCAAAGGGCGTACTTTCGCATTAATTTTGGCGCTACTGTTAATTGTCCAGAGCTTTTTGACCTTTTCCAGGGGAGGAATTTATAACCTCGTCGTTGCCCTTGGAATGGCTTTTATTATTCTCATGCGTAGACCCTCCAAAATTTTCAGACCTTTTTTCATACTTTTCGTGCTCCTGGTTACTGTGGGATTATTTGTCTTCCCGCAGTTAGAGGCGGCAACAAGTGGGTCTTTCTCAGCGAGGTTCACTGACATGGACCCGGCAAGCCGAGTAAACATCGCCAAGGCGGATTACAACCTGTTTTTGGCTAACCCAGTAGCTGGCGTTGGTGTGGGCATGTCTTCTTATTTTAGATCAGGTCCGGTGGCTATAGCACCTCATACAGAATACAGTCGCATCCTTGCTGAACACGGCGTTTTAGGTATCCTGGCACTATCGATACTGGTAGGAATGTTGATCCATGCGTTTTTTCAAACGCCAAATACCATGGCGCAGGCTTGGATGGTCGCGTCTGCTGGGTGGGCTGCAGTGGAGATGTCTCACGCAGCCATGCGCATTGTAGCGATTTCATTTATGCTGGGGCTCGCTTTTGCAACTCTGGAAGTGGATGAGCTTTCAACCGCCGAACAAGCAACCACATCCTATAGATTCCGCAAGTTTCGTCGGTACAGGAAGTAGAAAGAAGTTGACCAAAGGAACGCTCCTCTTCATTGGAAACTTTCTGCCAACGCCCCGGTATAACAAAAATGTCTGGCATTTTCTGGCGGAACAATTAGCAAATGCCGGCTGGTCTGTAATCACAACATCCAGCAACGAACGCCAATTACCGAGGCTGGCTGAAATGCTCCGGACTATCTGGCAGAAACGCCACCTTTACCAGGTAGCGCACATCGATGTTTTTAGTGGCAAAGCTTTTATTTATGCCTATCTTTCCACCCAATTGTTAAGAATACTCAAGAAAACCATTGTGATCACATTGCATGGCGGTGGGTTGGTGGAATTCGCAGCCAAACAGCCCAACCCTTTTCGCTTAGTGATAACCAATGCTGACGCTGTGGTGACTCCTTCGGCTTATCTTCAAGAGGCATTCACCGGGATCAGGTCAGATATTCGCCTGATTCCCAACCCTATCGATTTGTCAGAATCACTTTACCGGGAGCGAACTTCAGCTACTCCCAGGCTTATTTGGGTTCGGGCTTTTCAGGCAGTTTATAACCCTTGTATGGCTGTAAAAGTCTTGAATCTGTTAATTGACGAGTACCCTATTATCCATCTTTTGATGGTCGGACCTGATAAAGGCGATGGTAGTCTGGGGAAATCGCTAAAATTGGCTGAGGAGCTTGGCTTAAGTCCAAATATTCAGATCGTGGGCCATATCGAACATTCCGACATTTCAAATTGGCTTGATAAAGCTGATATTTTTATCAATACCAGCAAATATGATACCGCACCCCGCAGTCTTCTAGAGGCGATGGCGAATGGTTTATGTATCGTGTCCACTAACGTGGGGGGTATCCCCTGGATGATTCAACATTCTCAAGATGGACTTCTGGTTCCATCCGATGATGCAGAGGCTATGGCCAGGGCAATTAAGTCTCTGTTGAACAACTCAAGTTTAGCCAAAAGTATCTCAGAAGCTGCTCGCCAAACCGCCAAGGCGTATGACTGGACTAATGTCATGCCTGAATGGCAGAAACTGTTTGCGCAATTGCTTGAAGGTGAAAATGAGTAAGTCGGACTATTTTTACCGATCAAGCCCTCTATGGTTGCAAAACAAAATGGTTAGCCTATATGGCATCTGGTGGCATTGGCTACGTTTTGGCGGGGACTATTCAAGGTATATAGAAGAAATACACAAGTGCGACCTTTTTACCAGGCCTGAGTGGAATAAATATCAGCATG
>CAZHXQ010000102.1:0-5599 GCA_964536465.1 uncultured Anaerolineaceae bacterium | reverse complement strand
TTATGCTTGAAAGAACACGGTTTTTCAACCAAACAGTATGAGGACAAAAAGGTTACTTGTTGTTCAAAAATGCAGAAAAGTTGCGGGCGAGCTAAAACATTGAGATCCTTTTGTTGTCAATGGACAAGCATGAATCGGAAGACAATAATTCTGACATAAAACTTATTAGCATTTATCGTGAATTTAGGCCCAATTAATTGATAGGATCACAACTAATTTAACATCTCTGTGCCTTCACCTATGCTAAAAAACAGACGTTCTGGTTCCAATGTCTTGTGTGTTGGATAATCGACCGTGTCAAATAAAGCTGACTGAGAAGAAGAATGATATCTAAGATGGCGAAGCAGGTTGCAAAGCATTAAGATTGAAACATCATTATTAAACTAAAGAGGCAATTCAAACCCCACAGCCTCGCCAACATAGGCAAAACCACGGATATAAACATTACCAGCCTGATAAGCAAAGTCATCTGGGATATGCTTTGATTGACAGTTTGCAGCTAGACCGCTACACTAACTGAATGAATAATTGTAGGGGTGTTAATCTACGCATGATTACTTTTAGAAATAGGTTAGCAACCCTCTAAACGCTCTATACCTACACACAGGTAAGTTGGTGTCATCTCGGTATCTGTCCAATGCCTTTAGGGAGTATGCCGATAGTTGCGAACACTAAGTGGCGTTTACCAGAGCGGTTTCTTTGTTGCCTGGATATTTATTGCAATTATGAAAGATGAAGTGAAAGGCTCTAAAAAAATTTATGAGTAGAAAAATCCTTAATACGCGAAACCAAAAAAGTAACTATGAGTTTGAAGAAACTCTTCGCAATTATGCCTTTCTTCCAACAGAAGATCTGTTTGCGCGTCTGTCCACAACGCAGGATGGTCTGAGTGATGAAGAAGTTGAAAACAGACAGAGTGAGTTTGGTAAAAATATCATCACCGCAAGTAGCAAAAACACGACGCTACACAGGCTGAGGGAAGCAGTTATCAACCCTTTTAACATCATTTTGCTTCTGATTGCCGCAATCACTTATTTCACAGACGTTGTCATGGCGCCACAGCCAGACTATCTGACTGTCATTATCATTGTATCTTTAGTACTCCTGGCCAGCACAGTTGCTTTTGTGCAAAGTCAGCGCTCTCACAACGCAGCCGAAAGCCTTTCGAAAATGATTTCCAATAAAGCTGATGTCTGGCGAGATGGAAAGTTGATCGAAATCCTCATGGATGAGATCGTGCCTGGTGACATTGTGCGGCTTTCTGCAGGTGATATGCTGCCTGCAGATGTTCGTTTTATTACTTCAAAAGACACCTTCGTTGCACAATCGGCCCTGACAGGCGAATCAAACCCTGTGGAAAAATTCAGTGACATAGGAGATCGACCAGGCCAGGGGTTAACTGATTTGCAAAACATCGGCTTTATGGGTTCCAATATCATTAGCGGAAGCGCCACAGCAGTTGTGATGGCCACTGGCGATAACACCTATTTCGGTTCGATGGCAAAATCCCTTTCCGGTGACAGAGCGAGAACCAGCTTTGAACGCGGTGTGAGTTCAGTCAGTAATCTTTTAGTACGCATGATGCTGGTTATGGTGCCTGCTGTATTTCTGATAAATGTGCTGGCGAAGGGCGATTGGTCAAGCGCTCTCTTGTTTTCCATCAGCGTCGCGGTAGGGCTTACCCCAGAGATGCTGCCGGTGATTATGACCTCGTCGCTGGCTAAAGGGGCTGTTTCCATGTCCAAGCGGAAGGTGATTGTTCGCAATCTTGACGCTATTCAGACTTTTGGGGAAATGGATGTCCTTTGCACCGATAAAACGGGGACATTAACCGAAGATAAGATCGTACTTGAAAGATACATGAACCTGCTCGGTGAGGAAGATGCCCGTATCCTGCGCTACGCTTACCTTAACAGCAATTTTCAAACCGGCCTTAAAAATCTAATTGACCTTGCCATTATTAACAGGGCTGTAAAAAAAGGACTTGAAGAATTACCAGAAGATTACACTCGTGTAGATGAAATTCCCTTTGATTTTTCTCGACGCAGAATGAGCGTGGTCCTGGCCGATAGAAGTGGTATCAGGCATCTAATCACCAAGGGCGCAGTGGAAGAAATGATATCCATTTCGTCTTTTGTGGAAATGGAAGGTCACATACTGCCGATGGACGATAAAACCAGACAGGCGGCCCTTGATGTATACGAAAAACATAATGCCGAGGGTCTACGCATGGTTGCGGTCGCGATGAAAGACGATGTGCCTGACAGCGACGCATTCAGTATCGCAGATGAACAGGGCATGATTTTAATCGGCTTTGTTGGCTTCCTCGATCCGCCTAAAGAGAGCGCTGCCGCGGCTATTGCCGCCCTAAAAGAACATGGTGTGCGCACGGTCGTTCTGACCGGCGACAGCGAAGGTGTGGCCATCAAGGTTTGCCGCAAGGTGGGTGTAAAGACTTCTCCGCTCCTGTCTGGAAGTGCTGTCGATGGAATGGATGACTCCTCGCTTTTAGAAGCGGTGGAGACCTGTGATTTATTTGCGAAACTCTCGCCGTCCCAAAAAGAACGAGTGGTGAAGGCGTTTCAGACCAAGGGGCATACCGTTGGCTATCTGGGTGATGGCATTAACGACGCGCTGGCTCTGCACCAAGCCGACGTGGGCATATCCGTAGACAGTGCCGTGGATATCGCTAAAGAAACCGCCGACATTATCTTGCTGGAGAAGGATTTGATGGTACTTGAGGAGGGCATCATTTATGGCCGTCGCACCTTTGGGAATATCATAAAATATATTAAAATGGCCTCAAGCGGTAATTTTGGAAATATGATTTCGGTAATTATCGCCAGCATTTTTCTTCCCTTTCTACCCATGCTGCCGGTCCAGTTGTTGACTCAAAACCTTTTGAATGATTTCTCCCAACTGGGGATGCCCTTCGACAGAGTGGACGACGACTACATCAAACGACCACGCAAGTGGGAAACGCAGTCGATCAAATCATTTATGGCATACATGGGACCGCTCAGTTCGATATTCGACATCCTTTGCTTTGCAGTTATGTGGTATGTGATAGGCGCAAACACCATGGAATTATCACCACTGTTTCAAGCCGGATGGTTTGTGTTTGGAACAGTTTCTCAGGTGCTGGTAATTCACGTGATTCGAACGGCAAAGATTCCTTTCCTACAAAGCCGGCCCACCGCCCCACTGCTGATATCCACCGCTCTGGTTGCAGTCATTTCCATCGTGGTCGGCTTTAGCCAATTGGCCATCGGTATCGATATGATGCCTCTGCCTCTGTCATTCGCGCCCTGGCTGGCTCTAATTGTAAGCGGCTATTTTCTCTCATCGCAATTGATTAAAAAGTTTTATATCAAGCGGTACGGAGAATGGCTATAGCTTGTTTAGAATTTTCTTGGGCATTGCTTGAGCTCGAAACAAAAAAAATTGGTTAATTATTCAGGCATATAAATAAAGATCGCTAAAGGAGAACTATATATGAGCAGTTTTAAAGACCTGCGTATCGTCGACAATTTTTACCAGACTTCAGCCTTTTTTCCTATGCCTACAGTTCTGGTTGGCACCTTGACTGAGGAAGGCAAAACCAGCCTTGGGCCTTATTCACTGGTGCAGCCATATTACATTGCCGGCAAAGACTACTACGCGATGCTGCTGTGCTGCCGCAATTCCTCCAACACTGCCCAGCATTTGCTGGCAAGAGGCAGATGCTCAATCAACTTCATTTCAGATGATTTGAAGTCATTCAAGGAGGCTGTCAGGTTAGGCTGGCCCGGCGATACGCCAGAAGAGAAGATGAAAGAATGTTGTTTTACCCTGGAAGAGGGCTTGATGGCTGCCGAGTTTCCCGAAGAGACTTTTCCCAAGTTAGTAGCCGAAAGCTTCCAGGTTTTTGAGTGTACCTGGATGAGCGATCTCGATGGCGCATCAGCTGACAAGCCCGGTCAACTGGACGGTTATCCTCCGCCATACCGGGATTTCAACGGCATCACCAGTGAATTCGGCGCTCATTTCATCTTGCGAGTGGACAAGATATTAATGAAAGAAAAATATCACGATGCCATTGTCAAAGGTGTTACCTCCAGGTCCTTCCCCCGAGTCCCGGTGGATTATGGATACCGCGATTCAAAGAATTTTTGGTATACCCGCTTTTCAAGACCCAAGTCAGTCATGCTGCCCATGCGGGAAGGGTCGATTGCTTCAGTGCGCTATGCGGCCGATAGAATTGACCCGAATATCAGATTTACGGATGATGCCTGCGCTAAGTTGATAAAGGTTCCTCGCATCTTCCTGAACACAGCTTTGAAGGGCAGTGTAGCCTGGGCCAAAGAAAATGACGTAACCCTGATCACGGCTGAACACATGGATATCATCAACGACAAACGAAGTAAGGAAAAGCAAAAATAGAGGGGATAAAAAGGAAAGCCCTCTTCTCGAACGAGTATAAGATGCTGTGCCTTGGTAATCGCATCGCGCGAGCGCGGACCGTCAAGGGTGTGGCTCTTATATTCCTTCTCTTCACGTTTCCTTGAGGATGGCGACGAGAGCCTACATTTGGTTTCTACCCTATTCCCATAAACCTTGAGTTTTGCTAAAAATTACCTGCATAAAACGTGACAGAGGCTATATGATTGTCCTGGCAGTAGCTATAGCCATAGTCTGCCAGGACTTTTTTCACTTAATCTTCTATGTCGCGAAGGCGTTGCTTGACCGCATCGAGCTGGGTTTGCAGCCAACTTTGCTGGCGCCGCAAATCTTCTCTCTGCTCAGAAAAGGGCAGTTCAGCCCGCCCCATTCCAAATCCAGCTCGAAAATATCCCCGTCCTCTTCCTCTCCAGGAGTGGGCACCTCCACATGGACCTAAACCTCTACCGGTTGGTCCTGTTCCTATTGGTCCAGTTTTATCAAATGCTGGCATTTTTATCCTTTCTACTCTGATCGTCTTCGGCCGCTGCTATTAACCCGACGCCGGCCAAAAAATTGATTGAAGCTCGATTGCCAGAACCCTCTGTTCCGACCACCTGGCTGGTTAATTACATTGCTGGTCCGCTACCATTTCTTACAGGCATTCTTCACCTCCATCTAACTTTGCTTGCATTTTTCAAGCATTTGTGTGATTGTTTTATTGACATTGCCCAATTCTTTTTTCCAGTACTCCAGGGCTTCTGTTCCCTTCTCAGTCAAACTGTAGGTTCTTCTTGGGGGACCCTGGCTCCGATCAGATTCCCAATCCGACTGGATCCAGTCCAGATTTTCCATTTTGCGCAGTGTGCGGTAAACAACACTTGGGTGAACCGTATCTATGCTGAATTCTTCCAGGTCTGTCAGAAGAGAATATCCATGACTTGGCTGTATTTTGATCAGTATAAGCAGTGCTGGTTCAAGCAGCGAGGTGTTTATGGGCGAATAGCGTTTGATTTCATCTCGTCCACGACCCACTCCCCAGCCTCTTCCACGTCTTGGCATGATATTTTGCCTCCTTTTTAGCATTTCTTTCTGGAGAATAACAAACTATTCTCTTTTTGTCAATAGTCATATAGAGAATAATTACAAAGGCACAGGATTAGTGTCGGCTTAAAAGTAT
>CAZHXQ010000101.1:0-5704 GCA_964536465.1 uncultured Anaerolineaceae bacterium | reverse complement strand
TTATTATAACTGAACCGGGGTTTATATTCAATAGTATTTATTTTGAATGGCATCCACTTTATTTTAGCTTCTTCGATCGTGCCGGTCTCCTGACCGTGCACGGCAACTGACCTCCAGGTCTTCCATTTAATTAATGCAGACGCTCGTAGGGGGGAATGGTGTTCCCCGCGGCCTGGCAGTTTTGCTTTATGTGTCACCGCTCCCCCTGATCTTGATCCAATTGACAACTGTTGTAGTGAGGGGAGAGCAGCCTGATTAGGCAGTTGCACCGGTACTTCGTCTGACCCACAATTATTTCCTTTTATCTTTATTGTTCAATATGCATGGTAATCCTTGAAATCCACGAGCGAGATTTTGCTGATTTTGCTTGACGATATCCTCGAATAACGGCTATAATTGATCGGTTTAACTATCCGCCGGGTGGGCGGTGAAGCCCGCCTGCGGCGGGAGAGCTTTCTCAAAAATCAAAAGAGGCAATTTGAAACTACCAGGATTAACCGACGTTCACGTCCATCTGCGCGTGCCCGGAGGAGAGCACAAAGAAGATTACCTCACAGGCACCCAGGCTGCCTTAGCCGGTGGTTTCACCCGGCTCATGGCAATGCCAAACACCAACCCGCCTTTAGTCACCCTGAAGGATTGGGATATCGCCCAGAAATTGGCCAACCACCAGAGTCTGTGCGATGTTTTTTTATACGCTGGTGGTTCCAGCGAACATCTTGACCAGCTTCCCCTCCTGGGTCAGGCCGCCCCAGCCCTCAAACTCTACCTCGATCAAACCTATGGCCCTCTGCGTGTGCAGGGCCTGGCAGCACTCGAACAGATATTCGCCACCTGGCCCAAAAACAAGCCGCTTTGCTGCCACGCGGAAGAGGAATCGCTTGCTGCCATAATCGGGCTGGCGACGCTTTATCAACGCGGCGTCCATATCTGTCATGTCGCGCGCAAATCTGAAGTCGAGCTGATCGCCCGGGCAAAAGCCCAGGGCGTCAAAATCACTTGCGAGGTCACGCCCCATCACCTTTTCTTGAATCAAGAAGACGGCAAGCGGCTGGGATCTTTAGGCGATATGCGTCCGATTTTACAGCCCCAGAAAGATGTCGACGCGCTCTGGCAACACCTCGGCACGACCATCGACTGCGTTGCCAGCGATCACGCGCCCCACACGCTTACAGAAAAAGGCAGTTCTGCTCCGCCCGGCATCCCCGGGCTGGAATCGACCCTGCCATTATTGCTGACCGCTGCCTCAGAAGGGCGGCTGAGCTACGATCTCATCCCCGTCTTGCTCGATGAGAACCCGCGTAAAATTTTCAACCTGCCCATCCAGCCAGAAACCTGGATTGAAATCGATCAGAGCGCGTCCTACGAGTTCCCTGACCACCCTCTGTACACAAAATGTGGTTGGTCGCCCTTTTCTGGTATGAAAATGACCGGTCGGGTTACCAAGGTGGTTCTGTATGGACAGGAAGTTGCTCGTGACGGTCTGGTCACTGTCCAAGGCCCCTCAAACCAATTTTAAAATCGGAGCGCTCATGGAAAACACCGTTCTACCCCCTCTCTTCAACCTGGAAAGTTTTGAAAGAACACCGCTTTTTACTAACGGATTTTACAAAAAGGACATCCTCTCGGTCTCTCAATTCAGCAAAGACGACCTGAATTATATTTTCACCCGCGCGAATGAAATGCTTGAGATGAGTCAGCGCTGGGGCACCTGTGATCTGCTTAAGGGCTATACTCTGGCTTGTGTCTTTTACGAGCCCTCAACCCGCACCAGCTCTTCATTCATCGCTGCCATGGAACGCCTGGGCGGCAAGGTCATTCCGATCACGGAAGGTATCCAGTATTCCTCGGTCTCGAAGGGAGAGAGCCTGATCGACAGCATGATCACGCTGGAACAATATTGTGACGTGATCGTCTTGCGCCATCCCGAAGTCGGTTCCAGCGCGGCCGCGGCTAAATATGTGGATGTGCCCATCATCAATGCCGGCGATGGGGCCGGGGAGCATCCTACCCAGGGGCTGCTGGATTTGTTCACCATCCGGCGCGAACTCGGCAGGATCGATGGCTTGCGCATAGGCATGGTAGGCGATCTGCGCAATGGTCGCACGGTACATTCCCTGACCAAGTTGCTCTCGCAATACGATGTTTCCTTCCGCTTCGTCTCACCCGATACGCTGCGCCTGCCGTTGGACCTGACGAACTTTCTGATTGACAAAAAGCTGGACGTACGCGAATTCAGCAAGGTCGAAGATGTCATTCGCGACGTGGATGTGCTTTATGTCACCCGTATTCAGAAAGAACGTTTTGTCGACCTGGCGCAATATGAAGAGGTCAGAGATTACTTCCTGATCAACAGCGAGCTCATGACCAGCGCCAAAGAGAATATGATCGTCATGCATCCATTGCCCAGGGTGGGTGAGATCGAATACAAAATTGACAAAGACCCCCGCGCGGCCTATTTCCGTCAGGTGCAAAACGGGCTCTATATTCGCATGGCGCTTTTAGCAGCTGTTTTAGGCCGGGCCTGACCAACTGTTGGTTATCCGCAAAACGTAGCCAAACCCAGTTTGGATGTCCCTGCCGTCAGGATGGTTTGCGCCAAAATCCGGGAAAAACGAGTATGCTTAACCGCAACCCAAATCTGACTGGCCGCACCTAAAAAACGGAGGAAAGATGGACTTTATCAGCAAACTGACCAGGGCAATCGAACGCAACCAATCCCTTTTGTGTGTGGGTCTCGACCCTGATCAGAAAGTTTTACCCTCGGGTGACGATGTCTATGGACGCCTGCTAGTTTGGGCGGAGGCTCTGATTGAACAAACCAAAGACCTGGTCTGCTGCTACAAGCCCAATATGGCCTTCTTTGAGCAATTTGGCCCCAAGGGCGTGCGCGCACTTCAGGAAGTGGTGCGGATGATCCCTGAGGACATCCCGCTGCTTTTGGATGCCAAGCGGGGCGACATCGGCTCGACCGCTGAAGCCTACGCCAAAGCCTGCTATCAGTGGTTCCAGGCAGACGCCGTCACGCTTTCCCCTTATCTGGGGCGCGATTCGGTCAAACCCTTTGTGGAAGACCCGGACAAAACTGTGTTTTTGCTCTGTCAGACCTCCAACCCCAGTGCAGCCGAGATCCAGGAGCACGGCAAACCGGAGCTCTATCTGCACGTAGCCGCGGTGAGCAAATCCTGGGGTGGGCAGGGGCAGATCGGGCTGGTGGTTGGGGCGACTAAACCAGAAGCGCTCAAGAACGTCCGCCAGATCAACCCCGGCGCCTGGATTTTAGCCCCCGGTGTTGGCGCTCAGGGCGCAGACCTGCGCCAGGCGCTGACTGCCGGACTGCGTGAGGACGGGTTGGGCATGATCATCCCGGTCTCCCGCTCGGTCATGAATGCCGAAGACCCCCGGGCGGCCGCGGCAGCTTTGAGGGACGAAATTAACCTGATTCGGGCTGAAGTTGTCTCATACAAACAATCCAGGCAACTGCTCGAAACCGAGGAGCCTTACCAAACTTTAATCGAAGGGTTGTTTGAGGTCGGCTGCGTCAAATTTGGGAATTTCACCCTTGCCAGCGGGAAGCAATCGCCGGTCTATCTGGACCTGCGTCGGCTGGTTTCTTTCCCTGAGGTGCTGGAAATGGCTGTGAACGCCTACCTCAACATCCTGGTCAAATTGCAATACGATTTCCTGGCTGGCGTGCCGTATGCGGCATTGCCAATTGCCTCGATCGCTGCCTCAAAACTGATGAAGCCGATGGTCTACCCACGCAAAGAGGCCAAGCAGCACGGCACAGGTCAGATGGTTGAGGGCGTTTTCAAGCCTGGACAGCGCGCTGTGATGGTGGAAGACGTTATCACCAGCGGTGGCAGCCTTTTGACCACCCGAGACGCCTTGCAGGCGGTCGGGCTGACCGCCGATCAGGCTGTGGTGCTGGTCGACCGCGAACAGGGGGGGCTGCAGGCGCTTGCGCAAGAAGGGATCGCCGCGCAGGCGGTTTTGAAATTTAGCCAGATTTTGACTGTTCTGCGTAAGGAAGACAAAATCGACCAGTCCACCTACGAAATGGTCGCCTCCTACCTGAAAGGATAGCCGTGGAAGAGCTTCTGCGTACCAACTTTCTCGGGATCGTCCTCAAAAACCCTCTGGTGGTTGCCTCAGGCGTTTTAGGAACCTCAGCCAGCCTGATGGAACGGGCCGCTCGGGAAGGGGCTGGCGCGGTCACCAGCAAGAGTGTTGGCCCCCAGCCGCGCGAAGGTCACGCCAACCCGGTCTGCCTGGCCTGGGGCAACAGCGTGATCAATGCGATTGGGCTGACCAACCCCGGCTGCCAGCAGGAATTGCCAATCCTGCTTGAGACCAAACACCGCTTAAAAGCGCTGGGCGTGCCCCTTTTCGTTTCGATCTTTGCCAGCAAAGCGGAAGAATTCGGCGAAGTCGCGAAAGTCGTCGCGCAGGCAGAGCCCGGTCTGATCGAGGTCAACATCTCTTGCCCAAATGTTGCCAGTGAATTTGGTGAGCCGTTTTCTGCAAGCGCATCAAGCGCGGCAGCGGTGACCAGAAGTGTGCGCGCGGCGGTCAATCTTCCAATCAGCATAAAACTCGCGCCGAATGTGCCTAACCTGTCGCAGATTGCCAGAGCAGTTGTGGCTGAGGGAGCTAATGCCATCACGGCTATCAACACTGTGCCGGCGATGTTGATTGACGCGCGCGCTGGCAGACCGGTTTTGAAAAACAAAACCGGTGGGCTGAGCGGCCCCGCCATCAAACCAGTAGCGCTGCGATCGGTCTGGGAACTGGCACAAGCCATCTGCGTCCCTATTATTGGAACCGGTGGCGTCACGTGCGGGCTGGACGCGGCTGAGATGATCATGGCCGGCGCAAGCCTGGTGGGGGTAGGTTCGGCGGTCGTCAACGGTGGTCCAGCCATTTTTGCCAAAATCGCCCAGGAATTAGCAGAGTTTATGCAGTCAGAAGGCTACCAAAACCTGTCGCAAATGCGCGGGAAGGCATTGTGAGGGGCTCGAGAATGGAACCAGACGAACAAAGCGGATTGATGCGAGCTTTTGAAGTTGCTAATGTGATCAATGAGAATGCCCATACCCGCACGCTTCTTTTTAAAGGAAGGCTGGAAAGCGCGCGGCCAGGTCAGTTTGTGATGGCATGGCTGCCCGAAGTAGGCGAAAGACCTTTCAGCATTGCCGCCTCAGTGCCACTGGCCATAACGGTCAGCAGCGTGGGAACGGTTAGCGCTGCGCTGCACCAGCTCAAACCTGGTGAGCGTGCCTGGGTCAGAGGTCCATTGGGAACCGGCTTCAAGATTACAGGCAGCAAACATCTTCTGGTAGGTGGGGGATATGGGGCAGCCCCGCTTGCATTCCTGGCAAAAGAAGCACTTAAACAGGGCGGGCAGGCGCGGGTCCGTCTGGGGGCCAAGACCGAGACGGAGTTGTTAATGCAGCAGAGACTGTACGACATGGGCTGTGAAGTGCGCGTAGCCACAGAAGATGGATCAGAAGATACTCGGGGGCTGGTCACGCAACTGGTAGAGCAAGCGATCTCAGATGAGCCCCCGGACTGCCTTTATGCCTGTGGTCCAACGGGGATGTTGCTGGCACTGGCAGAACTTTGTAAGCGCCACCAGATCCCGGCGCAGCTTTCCTTTGAAGCCCTGATCCGATGTGGGGTGGGGTTGTGCGGCTCATGCGAG
>CAZHXQ010000100.1:0-5736 GCA_964536465.1 uncultured Anaerolineaceae bacterium | reverse complement strand
TAAACCTCTTCCAACCGCGCCATAAAGTGCCGCAGCACGGGCGGCGCCCAGGTCACGCGCAAACCCCGGATCGCTTCCGCCTTTTTCATGCAGGCCATAGCCGCCTCCCCAATATAGTCAAGGTGACTGCGGGTGTAGACACGCCTGGGGATGGCAAATCGCAGCAGCTCGAGAGGAGCATACACGGTTTCACCCGTTTTTGGATCCAAATGTTCAAACATCAGGCTGCCAATCTCAACCGTGCGCACTCCGCCAGCCAGATAAAGGGCATTACCCAGGGCAACCGCCGGGAATTCGCGCTGCGGGATATGAGGCAGCGCTTTTCCGCCGTCCACATAAACCGCGTGCCCACCGGTCGGCAGATAGACTGGCAAACCTGCCTCGCTCAAGACCTGCCCCAGATAGCGCGTATGGGCTTCACGATAGTTAAGGTAATCCTCATCGATGGCTTCATACAAACCCACCGCCACCGCCTCAAGGTCGCGCCCGGCAAGCCCGCCATAGGTCAGAAAACCTTCATGGACGATCAGGTTTTGAGCAATTTTTTGCTTCAGATCCGGATCCCGGAAAGCGATAAAGCCGCCCATATTGACAATCGCGTCTTTCTTGGCGCTCATCGTGCAGCCATCGGCATACGAGCACATCTCGCGCACAATCTCCGCCACCGAGGCATCCGCATATTTCGGGTCACGGATCTTGATAAACCAGGCGTTCTCAGAGAAACGGCAGGCATCCAGAAAGAATGGAATGCCGTGGCTGTGATAGATTTCTGCTGTTTGGCGGATGTTTTCCATCGAAACCGGCTGCCCCGCTGCCGAGTTGTTGGTGATGGTGAGCATTCCCAGGGGAATGTTTTCAACGCCTGTAGTCTGGATGAATTCCTCCAGTTTCTGCAGGTCCATATTGCCTTTGAAAGGCAGATCAATGGCGGGGTCATTGCCCTCGGGAACCGTGAAGTCCACCGGATTGGCCCCCAGGACGAGCAGATTGGCCTGGGTGGTGTCGAAGTGGCGGTTGTTGGGGACAGCCTGGCCCTTCTTTACCAACGTCGAGAAAAGCATCCCTTCTGCCGCCCTGCCCTGGTGAGTCGGGAGAACGTATTCAAAACCTAAAACATCCTGAACGGCTTTTTCGAAGCGATAATAACTTTTCGCGCCCGCGTAAGATTCGTCCCCACGCATCATGGCCGACCACTGGTCAGCGCTCATCGCGTTGGTACCGCTGTCGGTCAATAAATCGATGAAAACATCTTCGGCAGGGACGTTGAACAAATTGAAATAAGCTTTCTCCAGGGCTGTCTGCCGTTCAGCCGGTGTGGTCATCTTAACTTTCTCGACTACTTTGATACGGAACGGCTCCATAAATGGTATGGTCATATACTCTCCTTTAATTGTCTTGAGTTAAACTGGCCAGGTGTTTGCCGGCCAGAATTCCACTTCCAAAGGCAAAATGCAGGTTAAATCCACCGCACGGTCCCGAAACGTTCAGGCTTTCGCCCACCAGGTACAGTCCAGGCACCAGGGTGGATTCGAAGCTAACAGGATCCACCTCGCTGACAGGGACGCCCCCAATTGTCACCTGACTGTTCCTGAAATCTCCCGCGCCCGTGACCTTAAAACGATTATCTGTGGCTACGCGCAATAGGCCGAGCAACTGCCCGCCCTCAACCTGCCTGATCGGCGTCTCAGCCGGTATGTCGGCCTGGCTGAGGAAGAAATCGACCGCTTTCGGCGCCAGCGCGCGCAGCAGCAGCGCCCTCAGGCTGCCCCGGGCCTTTTCCAGGTCGGCCAGTTCTTCCGCCATACCTTCCCAAAACGGGGCCAAAAAGTTGACCTGCAATTCAAGGTTGCGGTCAGGATAGAGAGCCACAAAATGGCTCAGGTTCATCACACCCGGTCCGTTGAATCCCCTTTCCGTCACAATCAGGTTGCCAAAGCTGCTGCCCAGACGTTCTCCATCCAGATATAATGAGGTGACGGCGTCAAATCGCAGCCCTTTCAAAGCGCTGAAGGCACCTAAAGCAACGTAAATCGGACCCAATGCCGGCAATAATTCTTCCACGGTATGACCAATACTCTTCAGTGCCGGGAACAACGCGCCTTTCGACCCCAGCTCCGGATAGGCCTTACCTCCCGCCGCCACGACCAGTTTATGGAAGTACTCAGTCGTTTTCTGCTCATTCCAGTTCATTTTGAGTTCAAACTGCCCCTCTTTCAGGCTGAACCACTCTACCCCTGTGGCTACGCGCAAGCGCAGACCCGCTTCGCCAAGGCGTTCCTTCAGAATTGCCACAACCGCTTGTGCGGATTGCGAAAGCGGATAATACCAACCGTCATCTGTCTTGAAGGTGGGAATGCCCAGTTTCTCAAAAACATTCCTCAGGTCGGCCACCGGGAATGCCCCCAGGAAGGCGCTGATCCATTCTGTGTCCTGGCAGTAATACAGGGAGGGGTCGACGGCGTCGTTGCTGAGGTTGCAGCGCCCGCTGCCGGTCACCAACAATTTACGACCGATGGTTTGATTGTGTTCAAACAGGCTCACTTCCCCCATCCCAGACGCGGCCTGCAAGGCAGTCATGATGCCTGCCGCTCCAGCTCCAATCACCGCGATTCTCATGCTTTGATTATAACCCCAACCACACTGGTTTCTGGCAGTCCGGCTGCAATCGACGGCAAAACTTACCCCAGCTGTTACCTTATGTTGGCCAAACTCAGGTATGATTAACGGCAATGAACGAGACATCTAACACGGGTAAGCAGATCCGCCTGACCAGCCTTTCCGGCTGCGCTGGTTGAGCTTCCAAGCTCGACGCGGAAACGCTGGCGCAGGTACTGTTGCCGATCAAAGAGACCTTCACTTCCGATAACTATCCCAACCTGCTGGTCGGGTTGGATTCTGCTGACGATGCCGCTGTCTGGAAACTGGATGCGCAGCGCGCCCTGGTACTCACAACCGACTTTTTTACACCCGTGGTGGACGACCCCTACGACTATGGTGCCATCGCGGCTGCCAACGGACTCTCCGATGTTTACGCCATGGGCGGCAGGCCCTTCCTGGCCCTCAATATCGCCGCATTTCCCTCCGATTTGCCACAAGAAGTAATGCAGGCTATTTTCCGCGGGGCCGCTGAAAAAGCCAAAGAAGCTGGTGTGGTTATCGCCGGAGGTCATTCCATCACCGACAAAGAGCCCAAGTTTGGTCTGGTCGTGCTTGGCATGGTCGACCCGGCTAAAGTCCTGACCAAAGGCGGTGCCCAACCGGGAGACCACATCTTGCTCAGCAAACCACTTGGTTTCGGGGTCACCACCACCGCCCTCAAACGCGAACTTGTCAGCGAGGACGAAGTAGCAGAAGTCACTGGTTGGATGAAGCAGCTTAACCGCAACGCCTGTCAGCTTGCTCTCGATTGCGATCTCAAAGCGGCAACCGACATCACTGGCTTTGGTCTGCTCGGGCACGCCAGCGAGGTTGCCGCGGCCAGCCAGGTAGGGCTGGATTTCTGGTTCGATCAAATCCCCTTAATCCAGCCCAGCCACAAGTACGCTCAGGCCTTCACCTACCCAGGCGGAGCTTTCAACAACGAACATTATTATGGGCGCCAGGTCAGCTTTGACCCTTCCCTGAGCGAAGCGCTGCAGATGCTGCTGTTTGACCCCCAAACCAGCGGCGGCCTGCTGCTCTTCGTCCCCGCAGAAAGGCTGTCTGACTTCAAAAAGAAAGCCGCGCAACGCCATCTTCCGGTCTGGGAAATCGGTACAGTTTCCTCCCAACTCGGCCTGCGTGTCCACAAGACCTTCTAAAAGGTATTTTCCCCCTCTTTCCACATTAAACCTGGCGAGATGCGAGTGAATTTCCTCGCTGAAAACTGCTACGGGTCCACCCATCAAAAGATAGCTCCTTATTATCCACTGCCAGTGATATAATCTTTCGAATTGTTATCTTATGAGGTGCTTATGAAGGTTCTTATCGTTGGAGGAGTAGCCGGGGGCGCCTCAGCCGCAGCCCGTCTGCGCCGTGTCTCTGAAAATTCTGAAATCATTGTTTTTGAAAAAGGCCCCTATGTTTCTTTTGCTAACTGTGGTTTGCCCTATCACCTCAGCGGCACGATCAAGGACCGTGAACAACTGCTGGTGACCAGTGCCGATGACCTGCGCAACCTGCTCAACCTGGATGTTCGTACCAACCACGAGGTGCTTTCCATCGATCGTGAAAATAAAACCGTCACCGTGCGAGACCTGCTTAACCAGCGCGATTACAGCGAGTCTTATGACAAACTGCTGCTCTCTCCTGGAGCCAGCCCGATCGTGCCGCCCCTGCCTGGTGTCGACCACGAAGGCGTTTTTGTGCTTCACAACATTCCTGAGCTTGACGCCATTATCGAATGGATCAAAACCCATCAGCCCAAGAAAGCGGTTGTTGTGGGTGGTGGCTTTATCGGTCTGGAAGTAGCCGAAAACCTGGTAGAACTGGGCTTGAAGGTTGATCTGGTCGAAATGCTCAACCAGGTCATGGCGCCGTTGGATTACGAACTGGCTGCCGAAGTGCATCAGCACCTGCAAATGCACGGGCTGGGGCTGCACTTGGGCGATGGTCTCAAGTCCATCCAAACAGGCAGTGACAGCGCCCTGCAGGTCATCACCAGCAGTGGGCTTAACCTGCCGGCAGATATGGTCATCCTCTCCATCGGCGTGCGTCCCAACAGCCAGTTGGCAAAGGATGCCGGTCTGGAAGTGGAACCGCGCGGGCACATCTGCACCAACAGCCGCATGCAGACCTCCGACCCAGATATATATGCTGTGGGCGACGCCGTTCAAATCCAATCCAGCCTGACAGGTAAACCGACTTTTTTGGCGCTTGCTGGTCCAGCCAGCAAACAGGGGCGCATAGCGGCGGATAACATCGCCGGTCGCGAGATGGACTTCAAGGGTGTTATCGGCACCTCGGTTGTCAAGGTTTTTGACCTGACAGCTGCCAGCACCGGTCTCAACACCCGCCAGCTTAAAGAAGCCCAGATCCCCTTCGACAGTGTCACCACTTTCAGTCACAATCACGCTGGCTACTATCCGGGTGCCGCGCAGATTCAGTTGAAACTTTTGTTTGGTCCCCAGGGGCAGATTTACGGCGCTCAGGCCCTGGGTGTCAGCGGGGTGGACAAGCGCATCGACGTGATCGCCACCGCCATCCGTGGCAATCTGACTGTCTTTGACCTGGAAGAGTTGGAGCTTGCTTACGCCCCGCCTTACGGCTCAGCGCGCGACGCGGTCAACATCGCCGGTTTCGCCGCTGCCAATATTCTGCGCGGAGATGTTGAAGCGCTGCAGTGGGATCAGTTTGAAGGGCTCGACCCAGACAATTGGTTGATACTGGACGTGCGTTACCCCGAAGAACATGCCGTCATCAGCATCCCCGGCGCGCTCAACATTCCTCTGCCGCAACTGCGCGGTCGCTTAGACCAACTGCCCAAAAATAAACGCATCCTGTGCGTATGCAGCACAGGACAGCGCTCTTATTTTGCTGCTCGCATCCTGCGCCAGAATGATTTCGACGCCGTGAACCTCTCCGGTGGTCTTAATATCCAAAAAAGTACCAGAAAGCCTGAAGAGACAATGAAACAACCTGACCTGCCATTAACCGCCCAAGCCGTCAGAAGCGCCTTTGCCGCCGAACCTCATGTTGAATACCAGTTGGATGCCTGTGGGCTTCAGTGTCCCGGTCCTATCCTCAAACTTTACAATA
>CAZHXQ010000099.1:0-5919 GCA_964536465.1 uncultured Anaerolineaceae bacterium | reverse complement strand
GAACATCCGCAAATATCGCCATCTGGAAAGGTTAATATCTGGCTGCGCTGAGAACCTTAATGAATTATCTCAAAAAAAGTCCCCCGGCTTGGCAGGACCTGACACCCCTGGCTCACCTAAAGCATCTCAATTAGTTCGCGGTGGGCTTTTCGCAAGATGGCGGCGTCCATCTTCTCAACCTTGCGGTCGTAAGTCAGAAAGCCGTTGATTTCCGTCTCTATATCAGTGGTTTGTGTATAGATCGCCGCGCAGAGACCCTCAGTTATGAGCGGCTTAACTTGCTTTTCCAACAGATTCAGATAGGCGGTCGTCAGCGCAGCCGAATTGCTGTAATGTCCGTAGCCAAAACGCTTGCTTTCGGTATAAACATGTCCATCCACTTGCATGGTATAGCCGCCAAATTCGGTCACTGCCAGGATGCGCTCGTCGGCGACTCGGGCGCTCAACTTCTTAATATAAACATGCCGGCTTTGGAAATCGCCGCCTCCCTGGTCAAACCAGCCCGAAGCGTGGTCCACCAGGCGGGTTGGGTCGAGCGATTTGACCCAATCACCTATGCGAATAGCCTGGAACTGCCCCCAACTCTCATTGAATGGCACCCAAACGGCGATGCAAGGGCTATTGTAGAGCACCTCGATCATATCCTGCAGTTCAGCGCGGAACTGCTCGCGATTGTGTGGGTCTTCGCGCCCAAAGCGCTTGAAGCGATGCTGGTCATAGCGGTGAATGCCTGAAGTAAAAGTAAACAAGACTACAGCATCCTTGGTGGTGCGCCCGCCGTTAGGCATATCCTGCCAGACGATCATGCCTAATTTGTCACAGGCATGATACCAGCGCAGAGGCTCGACCTTGACATGCTTGCGGATCATATTACAGCCTATTTTTTTGGCATATTCAATGTCAAAAAGCATCGCTTCTTCTGAAGGGGGCGTATATAAGCCATCGGGGAAGTAGCCCTGGTCCAGCGGACCATATTGGAATATCGGCTCGTTGTTCAAGGTAAAGCGCCAGAGACCCTTTTCATCCTTGCTTTTCCCAAATTTCCGCATGGCGAAGTAGCTCCTCACCTGGTCTGTTTGACTTTCCCCTGCCAGCAAGCGTACTTCCAGGTCATAAAGAAAAGGATGATCCGGGTGCCAAAGCCTGGCATCAGGCAGATGGAGCACCAGCTGGCTCTTTGCGCTGCCGCTTGCCCGAGCGGCTTCCTCGCCTTCAAAGCTGGCAGTCGCGATAACCTGGCAAGATTGTTGTAGTGCATCGTCGCTGACTTCAACCTTTAATTCCAGCGTGCCCATATCGACTGACGGCGTGATTTTCAAAGCGCGAATGTGCAGTTTGGGCAAAACTTCCAGCCAAACAGTCTGCCAGATACCCGAAACCGAGCTGTACCAGATCCCGCCGGGCTGCAGGCGTTGTTTTCCTTTTTGATGCAGGGCCGCCTCTGTGGGGTCCTGAACCATCACGATCAGCTCATTCTGTCCTTCTTTAAGCGCTGACGTGATCTCAAAACTAAACGGCAGGAAGCCACCCCAGTGGTCACCAACCAACTGTCCATTGACCCAAACCTGACAAGAGTGATCGACCGCGCCGAAATGCAGCATCACCACCTGTTCGGTGGAATAGCTGACGTCAAATTCTCGCCGATACCAGAGTTTTTCGTCTGGTTGTAATACGCGTTCAACGCCCGACAGAGCTGATTCAGGCGCAAAAGGGACAAGGATTTTGCCATCAAACTTACTCGGTTTGGGCAAGTCTTCATGCTGAAATCTATAGTCCCACCAGCCGTTCAGGTTTTGCCAATGATCACGAGCCATCTGAGGACGAGGATATTCTGGCCAGGGGATCGGTTCGGCTGGTTTCCACGGTGTGGTCAGTTTATAGGTTTTGATATCCGTCATCGAGCTCCAATTTCTCACAGGATGCTTGTTTTTTTCAAAGAATTCGTCAGCTGTACGCCTGCCCTCGCTAGGCGCGCCTGCTCAGGTTGTGTCAATCTCTTCGGTCTTATTCTAAGTTACTCTTCATATTTTGGGGCAAAACCAGGCTCGCGGTCCCTGGTGATGCAGCCTGGTGGCAGCAAATTAAAAGCAAGAGCAGCTACGATCGGTCAGACGGGTGTAGTAATCTGGATCAAAACCGAGGTGCCACTATACTGCAGGTATAATTTGTAGCATGCCTGAAATTATAGCTCTGGACATTGAAACAACGGGTCTCGACCCCAGAAACGATTCAATTATTGAGATAGGCGCGATTAAGTTCAAGAATAACCGCGTTGTCGCTGAATATTCCAAACTGATTAACCCGCGCAAACCGATCAATCACTTTATTACCAACCTGACCGGCATCACCAACAGCATGGTCATGAACGCGCCTTTCATTGTGGATGTGCTGCCTGAAATCAATGATTTCATCGGTGACGGCATCATTCTCGGTCAAAATATCGACTTTGACCTGAGTTTTTTCCATCGATACAATATTTTGAAAGACAACCCAACCATCGATACCTACGAGCTGGCGGCCGTGCTCATGCCGACCGCCCCGCGTTATGGTCTCGGCTCGTTGGCCAGCCAGTTAGGGGTTGTCTTGACGAACGCACACCGAGCGCTTGACGACGCCCGGGCGACCATGCAGGTTTATCAGCAGTTGGTCAAAAAAATTGAGGATCTGCCTGTAAATCTTTTGGCTGAGATCCTGCGCCTGAGCAAAGGTCTGGGCTGGCAGGGCGATCTGCCTTTTCGCTGGACTTTGAGAGCATTGGCAGACCAGGGCATCCAGCCTCGCAGGCTTAATCAAGATGGCGACGATCTGACAGTCAATTTTGAGCGTGCTCCCCGCCTGAAAAGCCTGCAGCCCAGTGAAACCCTGACGCCCCTGGATTGTGAAGAGATCGCCGGCACGCTGCAGCCCGGCGGAGCTTTTTCGAAGCATGACCCCAACTTTGAACACCGTAGTCAGCAAGTAGACATGCTCAGCGCGGTCTGCCAGGCACTCAATCGCGGCGATCATTTGATGGTAGAAGCCGGAACCGGTACGGGTAAATCCCTGGCTTACCTGATTCCCGCCGCCTATTGGGCAGTACAGAACGGGGAACGCGTGGTCATCTCGACCAACACGATTGCCCTGCAGGACCAGCTGATTGAAAAGGATATCCCCGATCTCATCCAGGCGCTGGGTATCGACCTGAGAGCCTCGGTACTCAAGGGGCGAAATAATTATCTCTGCCCACGTAGATTGAAGCTTATGCGCAGGCGAGGCCCTGAAAGCGTCGATGAGCTGCGCGTGCTCGCCAAAGTGCTTGTTTGGCTGCAAAGCAGCAACAGCGGCGACAGGCGCGAGATTAACCTCAACGGACCGGTAGAACGCTTGGTTTGGTCGCGGCTTTCAGCCGAAGATGAAGGGTGCAAACTGGAGAATTGTCTCAAAAGCATGGGGGGTAGCTGCCCCTTTTACAAAGCCCGCATGGCGGCAGAAAGTTCCCACATCCTGGTGATCAACCACGCCCTGCTGCTGGCGGATGCCGCAGCAGACAACCAGGTTTTGCCAGAATTTAACTACCTGATCGTCGATGAAGCTCACCACCTTGAATCCGCAACGACTAATGCCATGAGTTTCAGTTTGCGTGCTGTTGATATAAACAGAACTGTACGTGAACTGGGTTCCAGTCAGCAGGGCGTGCTGGGCAGGCTGGTCAGCGTGGCTGGTCCGGCATTGATGCCAGCTGACCTGGTGCTTCTGCTGCAGGCGGTTCAAGCTGCTGCTGAACGCGCCTTCCGTTTTGATACCTGCATGACGGCTTACTTCAAAGCCCTCGACTTTCTCATGGAGGAGCTGCGGGAAGGTAAACCGCTGGGCACCTACCCTCAAAAGACCCGTATTTTGCCCTCCACCCGCATGATTCCAGCCTGGCTCGAGGTCGAAATCGCCTGGGAACAGGCAAAAGCCAATCTGGAAGAGCTGCTGAAACTGATCAGAAATATCCGCAATTCAGTTCAGGGTGTCGATGGTATCGACCCTGATGATGCCGAAGATGTTTTTGGCTCGCTGGCGCGGCTGACCCAGACGCTCACTGAAATCGATTCACAGCTCGAAAACCTGACAATGAACCCGGCTGATGACCAGATATATTGGGTAGAAATTGATCCTCTGCAGTTGCGCATGACGCTTCAGGTTGCGCCTTTGCATATTGGCAGCCTCATGGAAAAGTATCTCTGGCACGAAAAAGCCAGCGTGATCCTCACCTCGGCGACCCTGACCACTCACGAGGAGTTTGAGTATCTCAAGCTGAGATTGAACGGGGCGGACGCGCACGAACTGATGGTAGGCTCCCCCTTTGATTACGAAACCTCCGCCCTGGTTTGTATACCAAAAGACATTCCCGAGCCTTCTGATAATTACGGACATCAAAAAACCATCGACGACACCATCATTCGGCTGGCACGCGCCACCGGTGGCAGAATGCTGGTTTTATTCACCTCCTATGCCCAGCTGCAGCGCACCTCACAAAACATCCAGAACGCTCTCCAGAAAGAAGACATCCAGGTGTTCGAACAGGGCGAAGGCGCCTCAGCCACCGCGCTGCTTGACACCTTCAAGGAGAGCCCCCGCGCCGTCTTGTTGGGAACCCGCTCCTTCTGGGAAGGAGTGGATGTGCCTGGGGAAGCGCTGCAGGTTTTGGTGATCGCCAAGCTGCCATTTGACGTCCCCAGCGACCCAATCGTGGCGGCCAGATCTGAAAGTTTTGAGGATCCCTTCCATCAATATATGCTTCCTGAAGCCATTCTACGTTTCCGCCAGGGTTTTGGCCGCCTGATCCGTACCCAGACTGACCGCGGTGTGGTGGTAATTTTAGACAAACGCATCCTGAGCAAGCAGTATGGCAGGCTATTTATCGAGTCGTTGCCGCGGTGTAACACAGTCCAGGGAAGCGTCCTCAACATCCCTGAAGATGCTGCCAGATGGCTCGGTCTGTAGGACAGTGCTTGTAGAGGGTCGCTCTACAGCATAATTGACAAAGCCCTCGTTAGCGTTTACACTTCCTCTCGTCAAGCTTGTGGAAACAGGCACCAATAGGAAGGAGATTAACATGGCATACAGCTTCAAAAACTCAAAAGGTAAAGAATACTTTTTACATGTAAAAAAAGTGAAACGTGCTTCCGGTAAGGAAACAGAATTATATTATTTTGCGACCGATATCCGCAAAGGACAGGAAGTGGAAAAAGTTCCTGAAGGCAAAGAAGTAATGGAACTGGCCTCCGGGCTACCCGTTTTGAAGAAGAAATAATCTATTTAGAACATGCAAAACACCCCGCTTAAGCGGGGTGTTTTTATTAACATATCTTTTGAACCATGCTCAACTTGCACTACTGTGCTCAATCCCACCCTGCAAAAGACCTTTTGCCACGCGGAATAAGTTGGCAGATGTTATTTCCCAGGTTGCAGTTTGAATAAATGCATCCATAAATTTTAGAGAAACGTCTCAACCCAAACGCTTCCGATTCGCTCCGCGCTTAGAAGCGCGGTAATATCTGCGCGCGAATTGGCACTGGAATTGCAACTAAAGGGACAAGAAGTATTTGTATTGCAAGGAGATTATTATGAAGAAAAAAGCAATTATCTTGTTCATGCTCATCGCCCTGGCTTTGGCGATTAGTGGCTGCCAACGATCGGCCTCAAAAGCTCCGGATTTAACACCTGAGTTCCTCGAACAAGTTGGGACGCCTTTGCCCGTCGATCAACAAATCATCAACGCCACTATGACCGCTCAGGCTATCATCGAAGAATTCAACATGCCCACTCAGTTGGTAGTAAACCCACAGGGCACACAAATCGCCATCACACAAATTCCACCGACGCCGGTTCCATCTCCCACCCCAACCAGCGCACCCACGCCGACGCTACAGGCCTTGACTCGTCCTCTTA
>CAZHXQ010000098.1:0-6284 GCA_964536465.1 uncultured Anaerolineaceae bacterium | reverse complement strand
CCCTGCAGGCGGGTTTCATTGTATTGTCTGACCGTTATTTCTACTCGATGATCGCGCGAGACAGCATTCGCGGCATTGACAAGAACTGGTCCCGGGACCTGTATGGCATGGCACTGCGACCGCATTTGATTTTATATCTGCGGGCATCGGTGCCTTCGTTGGTGCAGCGCCTGATTCACGGTCGCGGTTTAAACTATTGGGAATCGGGCATGGACCTGCACATGGCAGACAATTTCTATGACAGTTTTGTGGCTTATCAGACCGAAGTGATCAAAGAATTAGAAGAGTTGGCCCGGGAGTACAATTTTGTGCCAATCGATGCCGACAAACCTCCGTTGGAGATTTTTGAAGACCTGAAACGACCGATCCGGCTGTTGCTGCATAATCGTCTGACCAGGTCAGAGCGGCCATTCTGATTTTCAACTACCCCAGGTGTGCCTAGGGTAGTTTGTTTTAGTTTTGTCTTAGTTAATAGAGGTTTAAGCGCAGGAGGAATGTGAAAGACACCGCAGAAGCGACCAATGCCTACGCAGCAAAAGTCATCTATGGATACCTTTCAGCCATGCAGGCTGAGGTCGAAGGTGTCAGGACCGGCGCTGACAATGAATATATCCATCGTATGCGTGTGGCCACCCGCCGGCTGCGCAGTGCTCTACGGATCTTTCGCGCCAGCTTCCCCAGGCAGGAGTATAAGCAGTACACAAAAGATATTCGGGCGGTGACCAAAGCGTTGGGAGAGGCACGCGATCTGGATGTCCACCTGGAACTGCTTGAAAGACTCCCTCCCCAATTTCTTGATCCCCCGCTTTCACCCGGTATTAATCGCCTGCGCTTGCGCCTGAAGCAACAAAGGCAGCAGAGCCAGAGCTCTGTTATTGAGGCGATGACCACGCTGGAAGAGGATCAAACCCTGCGGAAGATCGCTCGCTGGGCTTCGCCTTGGTTGCAGCAGAGTGAAAGCTTCAACCTTTATTCTCCTCACCTGTACAAACTGGCCTTCTCAAGCATCAAAACGCGTTTAGAGGAGATGATGGTTTTCGACCAGTCGGTCCGATATGAGGTCAACGTCTCCGAGCTGCATGCCATGCGTATCAGCGCTAAACGTCTGCGTTATACCATGGAGGTGTTTCAGGACCTCTATGGTGAGGGAATGAAGCCCTTCATCAACCAGACTAAAAAACTGCAGGACTTGTTGGGCTCTATTCATGATGCAGACGTTTGGATAGAGCTGATACCGAACTTTATCAAAGAGGAGCAGCAGCGAATCCAGACCTATTTCGGTCACACCCGCCCATTACGCAGACTCTTGCCTGGCTTGAATGCCCTGAGCGCCAACCGAAAAAGCGACCGGGACGAAGACTATGCCAGCTTTATCCAGGAATGGGATAAAACACTCGAATCCGGTCTGTGGGAAAAACTGGGATCCCTCATAAACGCACCCCTGGACATTGAGGAAGAAATCCAACTCCTGCCCAAGACGGGGAGCCCTGACCAACAAAACCCAAGCCAGCCGCCCGATCTTTAATCTACCTGAAAGCAATTGTCCCCAAAAAATTGTCTGCTCTAACCGGGTTTCAGACGACGTGTTTGAGAAATTTCAGCCAGGTTACTTCCGGCTGAAAGGTTTTCTGTTAAGCAATTTTGCCAATGGGGAAAAAGGATTCCAGTTCAATAGCCGGGCAAAGCGCCAGATTGATGTGGTCCGCTTTGACTGGATCAATTGGCGCTTGCGCCACATTTTTGACAGACCGGCAAGAGCCGAACGTTTGGCGCGCCAGATCGTCTTTCTGGTGGGCATAAAACAAGCAGCTATTATGTAAATCAGGTTGGCAAGCAGGTGGGCTGGCAACAATAGCCAGAAAAGCAGCCCAGGCATGTTCTTGACGAAGGTCCAGACCAGATTACGCTGACCGTAAAAGATTGAGAATGCGCTTCTTTTGCCTGTACTGCCAGAGCCGACGTGGTAGACTACCGCCTCTGGCAAATACAGACAGCGATAGTCTGCCAGTTGCAGGCGCATATCCAGATCCACATCCTCCATGTAAGAAAAGAAGTCTTCGTCAAAACCAGCGACTTCCTCAAACCCCTTACGTGGGTAAACACCGGCAGCGGCACAGGCGCTCAAAACCTCTTTGGGGCACCCTTTTGAGGCAGAAACAGGTCGGTTGTGATTGTGACGAAAAGCCAACCCGCTGGCATGAACCACGTTCCATTCGCCATCAAGCAGGGCAGGGTTGTCAGCCTGGATAAGCCGGGAGGCGAAAAAATGATTGGGATAACTCGGAATGGAATTTGAGATGGTTTCCAACCAGTCTGGCGCCGGGAAGGCATCCCCATTTAGCAAAACCAGATAGTCTCCTTTAGTAGCTTTAACAGCATAGTTATTTCCAGCGGCAAAGCCAAGATTGGTATCAGAACGCAGTAAATGTAGATCAAGGTTGGAATATCGTGCCAAGACTGCAGGGTCAGGTGGTTCCTGCGACCCATTATCGAGCAAAATTACCTCGAAATCTTTCAGGGTTTGCTCTTGCAATGCCCGGAGACTGCGCGGCAGATATTGTGCGCTTTTCCAGAACAAGATAACGATGGAGAAGAAGGCTTTGGTCATATCCATTTTTTCCTGACCACTATATTATAGTTTAGGTATAGTGAAAGAAGCGCTAAACATTAGGACGATTGGTTTGGAATAGCTGTAATGTACACTTATATAGTGAAGCGATCTTCCCAGGCCTGCCTTCCTAAATATGCGCGCCCGTTTGATCATACGTTTGATAATTGCAGTCTACAAAAGAGTAAACTTAAGACCCCCACTGGTCATTTGGGTGGGGATATCAAATCTGGAATCGAAGGGAAAGTAGATCATGGACCGATATGAGAAGATTAAAGAGATGGAGATTATTCTAGATATTTATCGAGAGAAAATAGATAGAATGAAGGAAGTGTTGGATTCTTTTGAAGGATATCACAATGACTATCAAAAACTTATGGAGTATTATGGCAGCCAGGAATACATGGATGATGTCGATGCTGCGAATAAGGGCTTGATCCCTTCCGATATAAAATGTGGTGTTTTATCTGAAGACGCTGTATGGGATCTCATCGGTGACAATTATGAAGTCGCTATTAAGATGTTAGAGGTTGCGACCGATATGGTCAGAAGGCGATAAAATTGATCTTGAATAAATTCAATGCGTATCCATGAAGTAAAACTTCCCACACGGGGCTGATGTCTCCACCTTATAATAAGTTAAGGATCTTTCTCGGCTTACGCATCCCATTTCTGGCTCGGGCGTATTCACTACGTTCGCCCTGATTCTCTAAAAAATGTATACCAGCTGCTGACCGCTCAACATCGCGAGTTCTCACGAAGATTTGACCTGCCAATTTTGTTGGTTACCCATGCGGAAAAAGAGGGGCGCCATTTCTGCGGCATGGCCACTGCCCTGAATGACCAATCCTTTCCTATGGTAAGATTAAAAACTGTCTGATACACAAAAAGGTGACACAATTGGCCAGTTCTTCTAAACCCGTCTACGACTCTGCAAGTTACCGGGTATCTGCGATTTCCGAATTGAAAGAATTAGGAAAATATCGCTACCTGCTCGGGCAACTGATCCGACGGGATATTCTTACCCGGTATAAACGGTCTATCCTGGGTGTCGCCTGGACGATGCTTAATCCACTGGGCACCATGCTGATTCTGACCTTCGTTTTCTCTAATTTTTTTAAGAGCGAGGTCCAGCACTTCCCTGTCTATATTTTGAGCGGCTTGCTGGTTTGGAACTTTTTCTCCCAGGGCACCAATGCGGCCATCAGCGGGTTGGTTTGGGGGGGCAGCCTTCTCAAACGCATTTATATCCCCAGCACGGTATTTGGCGTTTCAGCCATCGGCACCGCCCTGGTAAATATGGTCGTTTCGCTGGTGCCGCTGGTGATTGTTATGCTGGTTGACGGGGCGCCATTTTATTGGTCTCTGTTATTTTTGCCGGTTTCGATCCTCATCCTGACCACCTTTACGCTTGGCTTTGGGCTGTTCATTTCTTCACTGGCAGTCTTTTTCCCTGATGTTGGTGAGATGTACCAGGTCTTGTTGACTGCCTGGATGTATCTGACCCCCATCATCTATCCTGAGTCTCTAATTTCGCCCAGCCTTTTGCCTTACTACAAAATCAATCCAATGTACTGGATGGTAAAAATGTTCCGACTGCCGATAATTGAGGGGCGTTTGCCCCATTGGCAGGAGCTGTTGCCGACCTTGGCTTGGGCTGTAGGCATGCTGGTGGTGGGTTGGATTTATTTCACCTCAAAATCGGAGGAATATGCCTACCGTGTCTGAGCTCGAATTGAAGGATACACCCACAGCGACAGCCCGACCGATCATTCAACTCGAAAACATTTCGGTCAGGTATCGTTTGCCATCAGAACGCATCAATACCTTCAAGGAGTATGCCATCCGGAAGATCCAGCGAAAAATCAAAATACAGGACTTTTGGGCTCTGACCGAGATCAGCATGCAGGTCAACCAGGGTGAGGTCTTCGGGATCATTGGCAACAACGGTGCCGGAAAAAGCACCATGTTGAAAGTCATTTCCAAGGTGCTCAAGCCCACCCAGGGGCGTGTGTTCGTTTATGGAAAAATTGCGCCCCTGCTCGAATTGGGCGCCGGTTTTCACCCTGAACTTTCGGGGCGCGAGAACGTCTTCCTCAATGGGGCCCTACTGGGGTATAGCCGCCAGGAAATGGAAGCCGTGTTCGATGAGATTGTCGATTTCGCTGAGTTGGACCGGTTTATCCACTCCCCTATCCGCACCTATTCATCAGGGATGTATGCCAGGCTGGGCTTCTCGGTTGCCACGGCACATGTCCCTGATATCCTGATTCTGGATGAGATTTTAAGTGTGGGCGATGAGGCCTTCCAAAAGAAGAGCCGTGAGCGGCTCCTCAACTTCCAACAACGAGGCGCCACGGTGCTGATGGTATCTCACGCGCTGGATTCGATGATTGGCATGTGCAATCGGATTGCCTGGTTAGACGAGGGAAAGGTGCGTATGATTGGTGAACCCGAACAGGTGATTGCTGCATACCGGGAAGGTAACCTTTGATGGAATACCTCCGGACTCGAATTCCCGAGGTTATGCTGATTAAGCCCAAGGTTTTAGGTGACCGTCGGGGCTATTTTATGGAAACTTTCCGCCAAAATGAATTTGAGGGGCATATCGGCCCGACCAATTTTGTACAGGATAATCATTCCGGCTCACAGCAAGGGATTTTGCGTGGACTGCATTATCAGCTAAAATGTACTCAGGGAAAACTTGTGCGCGTAGTTGTTGGTGAGGTTTTTGATGTCGCTGTGGACCTGCGCCTGGGTTCTCCCACCTTTGGAAAATGGGTCGGCAGCGTGCTTTCAGCGGAAAATAAGTTTCAGCTTTGGATACCTGAGGGTTTCGCACACGGTTATTATGTTATGAGCGAATGGGCAGAATTTGTTTATAAAACCACGAACTATTACGCTCCGGAATGGGAGCGCAGTCTGCTGTGGAATGACCCTTCGATTGGAATCGAATGGCCACTAATCGATGGGCAGCCACCCAAACTTTCGGGCAAAGATTCCGCCGCCCCCTTGCTGAAAGAGGCGGAAGTATTTCCATTAGGATGGATGACAGATAACGAGGAGCGTAGATGAAACAAATTTTGGTTACCGGTGGGGCGGGCTTTATCGGCTCCAACTTTATCCATTACCTGCTGCAGCAAGACAAGGAAGCATCTGTGGTTAATCTCGACGCGCTGACCTATGCCGGCAGCCTGGAAAACCTCAAAAACCTGCCCGATCCTGATCGGCATGTATTTGTTCATGGCAATATCACCGATCGTGCCCTGCTCGACCGACTGTTCAGTGAGCATAAAATTGACACCGTGATCAATTTTGCGGCTGAATCGCATGTGGATCGGTCTATTCTCAACCCCGGCGTTTTTGTGGAGACCAATGTGGTCGGCACCTACACCCTGCTGGAAGCTGCCCGCCGTGCCTGGCTGGTGGATAAAATTGTACCCATCGAGAAAGCACGTTTTCATCACGTTTCTACTGATGAGGTCTTTGGCACGCTAACTCGAGACGAACCGCCCTTTGAAGAAGAAACCCCCTATCAACCGCGTTCTCCTTATGCGGCTGCCAAAGCCTCAAGCGATCATTTTGTGCGCGCCTACAACATCACCTTTGGTTTGCCAATCAGCATCAGCAATTGTTCTAACAATTACGGTCCACGCCAGTTTCCTGAGAAACTGAT
>CAZHXQ010000097.1:0-6434 GCA_964536465.1 uncultured Anaerolineaceae bacterium | reverse complement strand
TCTCACTGCCCTTTTTGGCGTACTTGTTAACAATAGTTTCTGACAACCGGTCATCCGGGAGCATCTTCTGCCCCAGGAAGCCCATATCGTCCAGCCAAACATCACCCCAATGTGCTGCTACAACAAAATCAGCGTTAGCAGCCAGCTCGTCGATTACATAGGCTTGTCGGCATAAGGTAATATCCTGAAAGCCCTCCACACTGGCGCAAACACGTTCTAACTGGTCAAAGAGGTAGGGCTGAACGTCCCAAGTTCTCACTGGCATGCCGCGCAAATTCCCCAATTGTCTGGCGATCGTTGTCTCAACTGACCCAGCGGTGTAGCCATAACTGAACAGATAAATCTGCGCTGCCCCGCCCAGATCGTCTTTCCCCAGTTCTGCCAGGGTGCTGCGTGAATCAAGCCCCCCCGATAGCGGCAGAGCAATGCGTTTATTCTTAACCTGACTGCATAAAACTTCTCTGAACAATCCTTGAAACTGGTCAATGGCCTCGTTTGTTGTAAAACCTTGCACGGGTTGGTAGTGCCAATGCCAGTAAGCCGATTGCGAGAGGATCTGCCCAGTTCCGTCGATAATGGTATGGGTCGCCCCTGGCATAAGGCGCACCTCCTGCCAATAAGTTGAATCGTTAAGAAAGAAACCAAAGTGGAAGAATTCTGCCATTGCCTGAAAGTCCAAAAACTCACGACCCGCGGTGTGGGCAACCGCTGGAGAAAACGTCCCCAAGGCTGCTTTAGCTCCTTTTTTCGCATGGTAGACATGGATTGTCCCCAGACGGTCAGTAATCACATGCACTTGCTTTCGTGTTTTTTCATAACCGACCAATAAGAAATGCCCGTTCAGCTTTTCAGGGTGCTCAAACCACTGTGACAAAGGTCCAGCTTCTTCATAGAATTCACCCAGAAGCCAGGCCTGCCAAAGCGCGTCTTCCGCTTCCAGCATTGGGAATCCCAGCCACTGATCATCCGACTGCGTTAAATACAGGCGGGCTACACCGAGAGTTGCAGACAGGGACCAGGGCTGCCCTGCCCGGGCCGGAGGCGATTCCGAACCACCGCCGAAAGTGATCAGAAAATCTCCGATCATGTCTCCCGCCTTGTAGTTTTGCCTGTCATAATTTCTTTATACAATTCTTCGTGAGCGACCACTTCCTTTTCAATGGAGAAGTGCTCTTCGACTCTCACGCGTGCTGCCCTCCCCATTTTCTTACGTAATTCATTATCGTCAATCAACTGCCTGATTGCCCCAGTAAGGGCGTCTGCATTCTCAGGTTCAACCAGCAACCCTGAGACACCGTCCTCGATGATATCGCGTGCACCGGGGATATTGGTAGCTACACAGGCTTTGCCGCAGGCCATGGCCTCTAAAAGCGCTACCGGGCAGCCTTCGCCCTTACTGATAGTTGGAAGTATCAAAATATCCAGATCACGCATAAGTTCTGGCACATTCTCCACCATCCCCAAAAAATGTACCCGTTCCTCAAGTTTCAAAGTAGCAACCTGCTCACGCAACCGGTTGGCATACTCCTGATCGTTATCGCGCCCAGCCAACACCAGATGCGTTTCTGGTAAAGTCGATAATGCTTGGATGAGCGTTGGATGACCTTTCACTGGCACCAGGTGCGCGACGCATCCTATCAAGATTTGGTGATCAGCAAGCCCGCAATGCTCTCGAAATCGCCCTTCGATGCTTGGAGAGAATTTTTGAAGATCTACACCTCGCGGTATAAGCCTTGTCTTGTCGCGATAGACATCGTTTGAAAAAAAGCTTGCCAACATGTCTGTGTTCTGCGCGGCGATCCTTTTAGCAAACCATGACCGCAAGTACCAGGCTCGGGTGTTCCAATTCATATTTTTCTTGGTATAAATCCATCCCTTAGCCCCCGCAAACCTTGCAATTAAGGGTTCAGTATAATCATCCGCGTAGTGGAACGAGTGCCACAAGTCAAAATGATAAGGTGCAAAAACCTGTGCCGCTCTTTTGATCCTCTTTAACAAACTGCTATAAGGCTTTGCATTTAGAAGAAAGGGTGCTTCAAGTAATGGCATGCCCAAATCTATAACTACCTGGTCCAAAGCCCCACCTTTTTTAAGTACGCAAACGGCAGGGTCAAACACTTCCCTATCCAGGCGCCTGATGATATTTAGCATCGCGCCGCCCGACCCTGCGGTGATGAAATTAGGTATGGTGAAAAGTATCCGAATCGGAAGTGTCACAGATTCACCCTCGCCCAACCCTGTAATGCCAGGATTCCCCAAAGCCCCCATTTGTGATCTTTTTCGTTTCGTAAATGCTCCTGCCAATACAAACGTAGTTGACTTTGATCAAAGACCCCACCCGGATAAAGATTCTCTGAAAATAGCAGGTCTTCCACCACAGGGCGCAAAGGCCCACGCAGCCACTCGCCCAATGGTGCTCCAAATCCTCTTTTTGTCTTGGGAATAGTTTCAGGGGATACGTGTCGTCCAAGCAATTTTACCAACACCTGTTTGCGCTTTCCGTTCTCCATGTTTGCGAACGGATCAATTCGCAAACTGGTGTCAATCACTTCGCGATCAAGCAAAGGTACCCGGACCACCAAGCCATTTGATACTGACGCCATGTCCATTTTTTTTAAACCACGTTGTAATTGACCATAAAATTCCACATAACGCGAATAGTTAGCCAGATCTTCCAACCCTTGATACTTTTCAAAGTTATATAATGAAAAATTAAGCGGCAACCCAAGTAACCCTGGTGCCAGCTTTCTCAATCTTTTTTCACTTAACCTACAGTTGACCCCAAAATAATATTCAGCTGGTGAAAGCGCAGCGATGACTTCGGAACGGCGGGGGATGATACCGAGGCGTCCGGCAGCATACAACCCATAACGCAGAGCCCAGGGATACTGGAAATCCGAACCATTACGCAATAAAGAAAGTGGGCGTTCATATCCGAAGAACAGCTCATCACCACCATCACCGCTCAAGGCTACCTCGATTTCCTTCCGTGAGAACTGGCCCAACATCATCGTTGGCAGGACCGAGAAATCAGCAAATGGCTCATACTGTGCCTCCCAAACTTTTGGGATCAAATTCAGTATATCCTCACCCGTAATATTGAGAAGGCGGAAATTAACGTCGAGATTTTCAGCAAATTTTTTAGCATCTTGCGACTCATCTTGCTTCCAACCGTGGTTGCCAATGGTAAAAGCTTTAAGATCAGGACCCGCTTGTTCGCGAGCGATCGCTGCTACCAGGGGAGAATCAACACCGCCTGAGAGGAAGACCCCTAAAGAAGACTCTGTGATCATTTGTCGCCGAACAGCGGCTTCCAGTGCTTGTCCAGCTGCATCTACAGCAGCTGCTCCTTGCAAATCAAAATGAGGAGATCGGGGTAACCGCCACCAGGCTCGATCTTCAATGTTCCCGTTTTCTTTTATAAGTAAGTAATGGCCTGGCTCCAACTGAAAAGTATTCTCAAGCAGCGCATAGGGTGGAGGTATATGGTGCAGCCGCAGGTATAAATTCAACACATCCAAACGGACAGGTCCGGGCTCTCCCCAGGGGCTGAGCAGCAGTTGGTTATATTGTGAGGCAAAAACGAGGCCTTTACCACCAGGTTCGACATAGTAATAAAGCGGTTTAATACCGGCGTGATCGCGGGCCAAAACGAGTGAGCGCAAGGCTTTGTCGTACCAAGCAAAAGCAAACATGCCATTCAGTCGGTCAATGGCGTTTAGCCCCCATGTTTCAATCGCGCAAAGCAGCACTTCCGTGTCGGTATGGGAACGGAAGGCCTGACCGCGGGATTCCAATTCGGCACGAATTTCTTTGAAATTATAAATCTCTCCATTCATGATTAGCGCTGACCGATTGGTTTCTGACAACTTCAGGGAATTTGCTGCAGAAGGGAGGGCAGGCATTGCCAAACGGCGAAAGCCAAAACCAATTTTACCTTCATGTTGAAGCCAGATGCCCTCATCTTCCAGCCCAAACGATTGCACTCTGTTTGCGATTTGCCGAAGGTTTGTCTGCAGATCGGGGATCGGAAATGGGTCTTTAAAAGTAATTATTCCGACAATACCTGTCATTTTCTTGTCACACGAAAGATTAAAAAGATAATAAATAAATTCATTGAGATTGCATCTTCTTCACAAAATCTTTATAAAAACCGTCCGGCATCATATGTTCCCCCCACAAATACCGGCACATTTTCTGAAGCGCGATGAACTCTTCACTGGATAACTTTTTATGGAAATCTAAGACAATCTCAGCTGCATGAGGTAGGTCATTAATATCAATCCAGGGGAAGATCGCCTTATAATCTATCTCATCTTGAAAAGGCAGCAGGCAGTCGCTGTCGATAAAGATGGGGATGCGTCCCAGGCAGAGGGTCTCATAAAAGCGCACCGAAAAATTGCCTCCGCCCCGCATACAGACCGTGTAATCTGATTCCAGAATATTACTGACAAAGTCAAGCTTTTCCTGGCTGTCAGGTGTCATCGTTTTTGATTTACCAGCCTTATATTTCTTCCGGGCCAGGTAATTGGTTTTAAGGCCTGGTTTTTCAAATGACTTGAGGACTCTCGACCGAAAAGATGTTGTTTCAAAAGGTGGCGGCTCCCATTTGAGCTTGCCCTGTCGGTATTGCTTCTGCCTTTCTTTCAGCCTAAAGTTCCGGTAAGCAGTTTCGAAGGGTGAATTGCTGGCTTGCCCACAGAAACCAATCACGGGAACCTCTCGTTTTTCACGCAAGTTCAGGTTGCCTCCGCAGTAAGTATGCAAATAATCATCGATATAGCTGGGTTGGGCTGAATGGTAGCGCAACCCGGGCGTTGAACGATAGCCAGCGGACTCAAACAGGATTACGTCTTCAAAGGGTACGTTGGCCGGAAAATCCCCACCATTGAAAACGACCATGGGTTTACCAGCGGCTTTCGCTGCCCTGACCTCTGATTCAGCCTCAAAAACCCGATTATGGTCGACATAGTAATTCCAATAATAAGTCAACAGGCAGAGATCCGCTTTAGTGATATCAGGCTCATATTCAAACAGCTCCACCCACTCCCCATACACCTGCTTGCGCTCCTCGTTTGTGCGGTCATTCCAGTATGCCTTTGCAAGGTTGTTAACATGGTAACGATGCCCAGGATTGTAAGTGGTAAATTCAGAATAAAAACGCAACTTCAATCCACCACCTTCGGGTGCTGGTCTTCCCACAAAGCCAGGCTCAGCAAGATCCATAACCCCCAAGAACGATCGATCTCACCTTTTAATTGTTGATCGAAAATCGCGCGCATCCTGGCTGAATCCATTTCAAGTCCTCCCAACGAACCGCGTTTTAGCAGCCCATCCTCGAACAAACCGCGCAGTGGACCTGAAATCCAATCACGCATAGGCGCCTCAAAGCCCATTTTCTGCGCCGATTGTGGAGCGCAATATCTCCGCAGCAACTGCCGCAGCGGCAGCTTCCCAATACCTCGCTCCAGGTCCAGGCACGTTTGCCAATCCACTTGTCCGGCGAATTTCACTAAGGGTTCTGTCAAAAGAGGGCTAAAAACATGTATACCTGCGGTCCTGGAGGCATAATTCACCTTATCAAGCATAGCTTTCATATGTCCGCTGAACTCGTTCCAGCGCACCCATTCTGCTGTTGTGTTCTTATCTGTGCCTGAAAATTCATATTGACGATAACTCTGAGGTAATTGAGGCAGTCCAGGGAAAAGCATCCTCAGGTGGCTCTCAAAATTATGCTCATGCAGCGAACGATACCATTGGCCGACTGTGTCAAAATAGCGCGCGTTCCATTCATATTGGCGGCGCAAAGTCCAATAGCGGATTTTGCGGATCCATTTTGGATACCCAAACAGGTGTGCCAATTTGATCACTTTAGACATGCGACCGGCATAACCCCAAAACAACTCATCGCCCCCATCACCTGAAAGAATTGTGTCGCTGTACTCTCGGGCAGCCCGGCAGACCAGATATGTCGGGATGACAGAATAATCTCCAGGGGGCAGGTCGGAGGTTTTGGACAGGTGGAGCACTATTTCTTCAAGTTGAGTTTCGTCCAGCTTCACCAGATGGTGGTTCAGCCCCAAGGCCCTGGCATATTGGCCTGCCGCAGCGCTTTCATCGGTCTGTCTGTCATCGGACGCGAAAGTGAAGGCATTTAGTTTTTCCTGCGACATAGATTGGGCGATGGCAGCAATCACAGGCGAGTCGATCCCACCTGACAGAAAAGTTGCTGGATGGGTCTGGCTCAAAACTTCCTCGAGCTGCTGCCTGAGCAGCCTGTCGATCTCACCGGGAAGGTGCGCTGCTGGGGTATCCAATTGGTTATCTCGGCCAGCCCTTAGTAAGGGTGCCAATGCCTGTTGAAGAGTCAACTGCGCGCCAATATCGCCATCCGACTGAATTGGATCGGAAGATGTTAACAGCGGGAACTCATG
>CAZHXQ010000096.1:0-6530 GCA_964536465.1 uncultured Anaerolineaceae bacterium | reverse complement strand
GACAGCACCAAAGAATTCCTTAGTGAGATCAATGGGAAATTCCTGCCAAATTCCATCGTCGCCGCTTCCACATTCCCACCGCCAAAAGGGTCGCCAGCACTCCTGGCAGACCGCCCAACGATCAATGGCAAGACCACAGTATATGTTTGCGAAGGGTTTGTCTGCAAGCAGCCGCTAACAATAATGGAGGAATTCGCCAGGTTGCTCGATTGATGTTTCCGTCAAAGGTACCAATTGTCCTTTCTCTGTTAGATTTTGAGATTCACGCAAAGCCCTGACACTCAGCTCAGGTCAGCAGGAAAATGATGTGGGTGTGGATTGAGCCCTGGGTAGGACCAACCGTTTGTGAGACCCTTCGATAAATCACCTGATTCTAAAAGGTGGACGACCCGGGGTAATAACAAAAACAAATAAGTTCCTATTCTGGTTCATGCTAAGCAATGAGCTGGTGTGGCGCACAGTGACACCTGCCTAATAAGATCCTGGTTCATGTATCACTGATCACTAAAATTAAGCAACAATTACGCCAACTAATCTGTAATCTGGTGTTGACAAAACGTTAATATTTCGCTATACTGTTTATGTAAGCGTTACCATGTAAGCGCTTACATAAAAGAAATTGAAAAACTTACGCACAACACCCACTATTTATGATGTAGCCAGGCTGGCATCGGTCAGCATTGCGACTGTCTCTCGGGTACTGAACTCGCCAGGGCTGGTCAAAGAAGAAACTCGCAACACCGTTTTAGGTGCCATCGACGAGCTTGGGTATTACCCTGAGGTGCTGGCTCGTGAACGAGCTCGGAAAAATTTGGGGCACATCGGCGTAATCACACCCTTCTTCACCATTCCTTCCATATCTCAGCGTTTGAGTGGCATTGCCAATGCGCTGGTTGGCACCCCCTACAATCTTACAATCTTCCCGGTTGAATCAAAAAACCACCTGGACACCTATTATGCCGAACTACCTTATTCCCACTTGGTGGATGGACTGATCATCCTCACGCTTCCGATCGACGATTTATCTCTCAAGCGCTTCGAAAAGAGCAATATTCACCTTATGTTTATTGAGAGCCGACTGCAAGGACATTCCAGCATCGAATATGACAACCAACATGGCGGGCAACTCGCTGCTGAACACCTCATAAATAGAGGTCATAAACATTGCGCCTTCATCGGTAACAGTTCCGTCCCTGAATACGCGTTGAACCAGGAAGAAGACCGACTACAGGGTTACCGTGAAACCCTCCAGGAACACGGCATTGACCTGCCTAACGATTATGTAAAACTCCCGGTCTTACATTCCCGGGATCAGGAACAACAAATCCATGATCTATTAAACATGGACATCCCACCCACTGCTATTTTCACCTCCACCGATGAGCTTGCCTTGCGCGTGCTAAAAATTGCACAAAACAGACAGGTCCGAATTCCCGAGGAGCTGGCTATCATCGGTTTCGATGACATTGAATTTGCGTCTTACCTTGAGTTGACCACCATCAGCCAATCACTATACAAAAGCGGCAAGTTGGCTGCTGAGCATTTAATTGCCGAAATATCGGACCCATCAAGACCTTTAGGAAATACGTTCATTCCATTGACGTTGATTGAACGAAAAACAACATAATAAATTCCGATTCATTTATGTCCGTTCCCCTTGAGGAGAAGACAGGAGGTGACCTATAAGACATCCGTTGGTTTTCAATCAAAATTAGGCAAGAAGGGAAAAATGAAAAAAATAAGTTTTTTGTGTCGATTGCTCTAATACTGGTGCTTACTTTCCTGGTGTCTGCTTGTGTTGCAGACCCCACGCCACAAGTCCCAGCAGCTCCCGATGTTTCGGAACCCGCTGCTCCTGATGTTTCAGAACCAGCTGCTCCTGAAGAGGTCGAAAAACCCGAAACAACTACCATTGATGTTTGGTTCCACTCAGGTAAAGGTGAGGAACGTGAAGTGCTTGATGAACAAGTTACCACTTTCAACACCATGCAAGATGAAGTTTATGTCAACGCCGTTATACTTCCAGAAGGTTCATACAATGAACAGGTCAACTCCGCTGCTTTAGCCAGCGATCTACCCTGTCTGCTCGATTTTGATGGACCTTTCCTCTACAACTATGCCTGGGCAGGCTACTTGATTCCACTGGTCGATTATGTCAGTAAAGAAATGCGGGACGATTTCCTGCCTTCAATTATTGATCAGGGCACCTATGCTGGTCAGCTTTACAGCCTGGGTACCTTTGATTCAGGTCTTTCACTGTGGGCAAACAAAGCCTATCTGGAAGAGGCTGGCATTCGCATTCCCACCAGCATTGATGATGCATGGACCATGGAAGAATTTATGGACGCCCTGCAGAAACTTAAGGATCTCGAACAAGTGGAATATCCGCTTGACCTTAAGTTCAATTATGGTCCTGGGGACGAGTGGAACACCTATGGTTTTTCACCCTTTATCCAGGCATTTGGTGGGGACCTGATCGATCGCACTGATTTCCAGAGCGCTGATGGAATCCTGAACGGTCCGGAAACAGTCGAAGCATTGGAATGGTTCCAAAGCCTGGTTGAAGATGGCTATGTCAACCCAAGCCCCGCTGGTGATGACTCATTCTATGGCAGCAAAACGGCCGCCCTGGCCTATGTAGGTCACTGGATGTACGGTCCTCACACTCAGGGTTTGGGAGATGATGCCATTGTGCTTCCAATGCCAATCCTGGGCGAAAAAGCAGTTACTGGTTCAGGCTCATGGAACTGGGGAATTACCTCCAATTGTAAAGCTCCTGATGCCGCTTTCAAATTCCTGAACTTCCTGGTTGATCCCGATGAAATTCTGCATATGACCAATGCCAATGGTGCTGTGCCCGCACGCAAGAGCGCCATCGCAAAATCTGAACTGTATGCCGAAGGTGGTTTGCTGAATTTGTTCGTCCAGCAGCTTGAAGGCGGCGTTGCCGTGCCACGGCCACAAACTCCGGCCTATCCAACCATCACCAATGCATTCAAGGAAGTTATCTGGAACATCATCGCTGGCGCGGATGTTAAAACTGAACTGGACAAGGCAGTCAGGTTCATCGATCAGGATATTCTGGACAACGACGGTTATCCGTTCGTTAAGTAAATACAACATTTGTTGAGGGGTTAAATCCAAAAATCTGGAGGGGGTTACCTTCAATAAGGTAACCCCCATCTACTAAAGGAGGGGTAACGCGTGGCAGCAGGGAAATTTTCAACATATCGGCGACAAGAATCCCGATTAGCCTGGTTATTTTCTACACCGGCAATTGTGTTACTGATCGTCTTTCTAATTGTCCCATTCATCTGGGCCATCTGGATGTCTTTTACCAACATGCGATTAATTCCTAATCCCAATGTGCCCACCAGATTCATTGGGCTGCAGAATTACATTCGGCTTTTCAGTGATGAGGTGTTTTTCAGGGGAATCTTAAATAACTTCTACTTCGTCATTGTGGTTGTCCCCCTCCAAACTGCTTTTGCGCTGGCCCTGGCGATGCTGATCAACCAGGAAATCCGCGGGGTCAATCTTTTCAGAACTGTTTACTTCTCACCGGTCGTGACCTCGATGACGGTTATCTCCATCGTTTGGACTCTGCTCTACAACCCGGGAGAAGGACTGATTAACGCCTTTCTTCAAGCCATCAGTTTTGGCGCTCTGGGTCCTTATGATTGGCTCAAGAGCACCCAACTGGCATTTCCTGCCATTATGTTGATGTCCATCTGGCAAGGGGTCGGTTTCCAAATGGTCATTTTTCTGGCCGGTCTGCAGGAGATACCGATCTCATTATATGAAGCCGCCGAAGTGGATGGCGCAAACGGATGGCAAAAGTTTATCAACATCACGATCCCACAATTACGTAACACTCTCATTTTCGTGATGATTTCAACCACCATCCTGGCCTTCAAACTGTTTGATCAGGTTAAGGTTATGACCAATGGTGGCCCCCAAAATTCTACGATGACCACAATGTTGTACGCGATCCAGCAGGGTTGGGCAGAGCTGCGCATCGGTTATGCCTCTGCCATCACCGTCATTTTCTTCACTATAGTGCTGGTGATCTCCATATTGCAACGTTTCCTCATCAGGGAAAAAGGAGCTGGGAAAAATGCCTGAAAATGAGACAAAATCAGTCTTTGACTATCGGCTGCGCAATCGAATAAAGAGGGCATTCACCTATATACTTATGATCCTGCTGGCAGCCTTTTTCTTATTTCCAATCGTGTTCATGGTCATCTCTTCCATCAAAGAAAATGAGTTCCAGCTGATAAAGGATATGAGCTCTCTCAGGGCTTTCTTACCTGTTGGTCAATTAGGTCTGGAGAACTTCCGTGACGTGTTTGCCTCCCTTGATTTCGGCAGGCAATTTTTTAATTCGCTATTGGTTATGCTCCTGACCGTCTTATCAGGTCTGGTAGTCAACAGCATGTTTGCCTATGCCCTGGCACGTTTACACTTCAAAGGAAAAAACGTTTTGCTCAGCGCGGTTATTGCGTTGATCATTATTCCATTCGAAGCCGTGGCGGTGCCATTGCTGATCATCGTCAGCAAACTACCATGGTTCGGAGGCGCAACCAGTTGGCTGGATACTTACCACGTCCAGATCTTTCCCTTTATCGCGGACGCATTCTCCATTTTCCTGTTCTATCAGTTCTTTGTCAACATTCCCAAGGATTTGGAAGAAGCTGCCTTAATCGACGGCGCGAGTCTTTTTGATATCTACCGAAAAATTGTGATTCCCTTGTCCAGACCCATTATCGCTACTGTCGCCATTCTTCAATCGCTCAACAGCTGGAACCGCTTCATGTGGCCGATGATGGTAACGCGCCTTGAAAAAGTTCGTCCTTTAACCGTGGGTATCCAAAACTTCTTTGGGCAATCCCCGAGGTTGTGGGGAGATCTGATGGCCTTCGCCTCCATGATCACTATTCCGGTGCTGATTGTTTTCTTGCTCTTCCAAAAATGGTTCGTCCAGAGTGTTGCCTCAACAGGCATCAAAGGATAGTGATCAGAATGGTTCCGAGGCCTGCACTGCTTCCCTCTGGACCGTCTGATTGGGAACCCTGATGTCATCAACGGATAAAGCAAATCTCCGCGGTTTATATCAAAGATTAAAACCCGCGCTCTTCATTTCAGCACTGGCCTGGCTGAGGTCTGTAAGTGATATAAGGTGAGGCAAACCATGAATCAACACCAGTCATTCATCACCTCTTCACGGCCCCACATTTTGATGATCACCAATCATGGTGTTCATCAGTGGCAAGTCATCCCAGGGCTGTCAGATACGGGCGGACAAAACGTGTTTGTCAATCAATTTTCCGACAGTCTGGTTCAGCAAGGTTACAAGGTCACCATAACCAACCGGGGAGGCTACCTCCACCCCATTAGCGGCATACCTCAGGTTGGGCTGCGCTATAAAGACGAGAATCAGCGCATCCTCTATCTTGAAGACAGTCAGAAGACATTTATCCGGAAAGAAGACATGGCAAGCCAGTTGCCTGAACTGGCGCTTGCCCTGAAACAACATCAAAAAGATGAAGACCTTAAAATCGATCTGATCATTTCGCATTATTGGGATGGCGCAATGCTGGGCTTGCTCTATAACCGTTCGCAAGCCGAGCCGATCACCCATATCTGGGTACCGCATTCACTGGGGAAAATCAAGAAAAATAATGTTAGCGACAATCAATGGGCGGGTCTGCGGATTGGTGAACGCATCCAAAGTGAAAGATTAATCGTGCGTGAAGTAGATGAGATCGCGTCAACCTCGGCCGCTATTGAAATCTCCCTGAAAGAGGACTACGGCTACTTGGAGCAGACGCTGTTCCTGCCTCCCTGCGTCGACCCAGATCGCTACCATCCTCGAAACATCCCGTCTGATCACCAAATTTATACATTTTTAAGCCAGCATTGCGGTTTGAGTCCCTCCCAGGTTGCCAACAGTCAGATCATTACTGAGATAAGCCGCACAGACTCAACCAAACGTAAAGATGTGCTCATCAAGGCTTTCGCCATGATCGAACAAAAAAACCCCAACGCCATGTTGGTGATGAGCATCGATCCCTCCAATGAAGCCCTCAGCACAACATTAATCAACCTGATCAATGAACTTGGGATTGAAAAGCGCGTGGCGGTGCTGGGCTCAGTTTGGGAGCAATTACTCCAGATTTATGCAGTAAGCGATATCTTCTGCACCCCTTCCATCATGGAAGGTTTTGGTATGACCTCCCAGGAAGCGGCTGCCACTGCTGTGCCGGTGGTGGCCAGCCATTTGGTGCCATTTGTGACCGAGTATCTGCTTGGCAAACAGGTTGAGGAACTTGTTCCTGCGGAGGGCGGCCAGCCCATTAAAGTCGGTCAGGGAGCTGTCGTGGTTCAGGCAGACGATATCAATGGCTTCGCCTATGCTTTGGACCTTTTGTTATCAGACGCGAGTTTACGATCGAGGCTGGGGAAATGCGCTTATCAGATTACAATTCCCTACTTCACCTGGAAAAACGTGGTCACAAAGTTTCTTCAGG
>CAZHXQ010000095.1:0-6594 GCA_964536465.1 uncultured Anaerolineaceae bacterium | reverse complement strand
TTTTCAGCTCCCCGGAGAGGACTCGAACCTCTAACCTAGCGGTTAACAGCCGCCCGCTCTGCCGATTGAGCTACCAGGGAAGGCAAGTAGTTATTATAGGCAAAACACCAGCCAGTGTCAAGCCAAACGGCCTCAGGGCCATTGGCCCTGCCAACTCCTCTGTGACGCGTGTCAGCATAACCTGAATTTCAATTTAACTGCAATTTCGTCAAACATAAGCCTTTGCAAAGTGAATCGCATGCTTAATGGAAATAAAAAAACCCGCCTGAAAAGCTCAGGCGGGTTTACTAAATTTTGGTTACTGATCAGTCACCCAGGAAAGGACAGTCAAATTGTCCCGTACCCGAACCATCACGTAACTGTTGCCCGAAGCCTGTCTCTTCGCCGTTACCAGCGCCGAGACCACGGCCCATGCCCATACCATGATGGGAGCCTGCGCCGCTGCCATCGCGCAATCTTAATTGATCGGGGATGCCATCGCCATCCGCATCGCGGTTTCTATCGCCGAAGCCAAAACCACGGCCCATCATGCCCATTCCATGATGAAAGCCTTCACCGCTGCCATCGCGCAATCTCAATTGATCGGGGATGCCATCGCCATCCGCGTCGCAAGTTCCGTCGCCAGGGCCAAAACCCAAACCAAACTGGTTGCCTACGAAACTGCCGTCGCAAATTTGCCGCATTTCTTCAGGAATCTCGTCGCCAAAGGCGGCACAAATTTCCTGACGCTTTTCATTGCGCTGTTCAAATCTCTGGCGGAACACCTGGGGGACAGGTAGAGTCTCCTCCACTTCAGGTGTACTGGTTTGAGCGAAAGCACTGCTGGCAGCACCAAAAGCCAAGACCGCAATCACCAGGGCGATAATTGCAAGGGTCACATTTTTCTTTTTCATTTGTTTCTCCTAATCAGTGTAAACCATCACATTATTGTGAAGGTGCCACTATACTATCGGTTGAATATTGATATTCTATGTAGAAATTATTTAGATTTGGTGTAGAGACTGTGGGATAATTAAGCATTATAATATATATACAATGGAAATAACTCAAAAAATTTTGGTGATTGAGGACGAGGAAAACCTCAACAAAATCCTGCACGACTACCTGCGTCACCATGGCTTTACCGCGATCAGTGCCGGGAATGGCCGCGATGGCCTGCGGCTCTGGCAGCAGGAACAGCCAGACCTGGTTTTGTTGGATTTGAATCTGCCAGATATGGACGGGCTGGATCTTTTGCGGGAGATGCGCAGGACTGACCAGACCCCGGTGATTATGATCAGTGCCCGCTCTGAAGAAATCGACCGTCTGATCGGCCTGGAATTGGGCGCGGACGATTACATTACCAAACCTTTTTCCCCGCGTGAAGTGGTCGCCCGGGTCAAGGCAGTTTTGCGTCGCTGGAACCAGCCGTTGAAACAATCGGAAATTCTGCGGTTGGGGCAACTTCAAATCGACGTGCGCGCGCATACTACCTTTTTAGCAGGGCAGCCGGTCGATTTGACACCTGCCGAATTTCAACTGCTGGTACAGTTGATCGCCGAGCCAGAGAGAGCGTTCCAACGGTTGGAACTGCTCGAATCGACGCAAGGCGGCCGGTTTGAGGGCTATGAGCGTACTATCGATATTCATGTGAAAAATATCCGCCAAAAGTTCAAGGCAATTGACCCGGAAACAAATTACATTCGAACTGTTTTTGGGGTGGGCTACCGCGCCGGGAAAGCAGAGAAGTAAATGCGCAACCGAATGCTGGCAAGTTATTTGCTTGTGGCTGTTGTGTCTCTGGCTGTGGCCTACCTGGCATCGATACTTTTCTTGAGGACAACCCTGGCGGATTACATGCGTGAGAACCAAATCGCAGCCAGTGGGCAGGTTTATGATTATTTTCACAACTACTATCAGGCTCATGATGGCTGGGCAGGTATTGACCAGGTTGACATCAAGCAAATCTCGCAAGAAACGACCTCAAGTGAGGCTCTTGATCTCGAGCTGGCACTGGTAGACCCAACCGGAAAGATCTTGTTTTCTGAGAACCAGGACTCTTTGGGTTATGTTATCGCTGAGGCAACCCTGCAGGTCGGTGCGCCTATCCAGGTTGATGGTGAAATCATTGGTTACCTTTATTCGGGAAGTTATATCGAGGATGTGCTCTCCGGTGAAGAAAACCAGGTCATTATCATAACTCGATCTGCAGCCATTCGAGCGGTGTTGTTTGGGTCGTTGATTGGTTTTTTGCTTTCAATCCTCTTGACCCTGGCCTTATTACGGCCGATCAGGTTATCCATTGAGTCAGTTAGAAAAATCGCTCAAGGTGATTTGCGCGCCCGCGTATCGCTGAAACCCTATGAAGATATGGCTGAACTCGGTCAGACTTTAAATGATATGGCGGCAGAACTCGAAAAAAACCAGCAAATTCAACGGCTCATGGTGATGGATATCGCCCATGATCTGCGCACGCCACTAAGCGTGCAGAGGGCCGCCATTGAAGCCTTTGAAGACGGGCTCTATCAGTTTGATCAAAAGGGCATTGACTTGCTTAAGATCCAGAATACCCATCTGATCCACCTGGTCGAAGACTTACGACTGCTGGCGCTGCCAGACGCCGGCGTTTTTCAGATTCATAAAGAAAAAATCGATTTGCGGATTTTCATTCAAGATATTTTGAATAGTTTTGAAAGCGTATTTACCAAAAAAGGCATTCAGGTTGATTTCAATGCTTACGAAGAAGCGTATATCGTCGACATTGATCCTCATTTAATCCAGCGTGTTTTTGAAAATCTGTTCCAGAATGCCTATCAGCATTCGCCGACTGGCGGTCTGATCGAGGTCAGAATTCAGCGCAAGATCAACCGCATGGCTGTCGCGATTCGCAACCAGGGTGCAGGTATCCCTGAGGAAAAATTGGAAACAATCTTCAAACGTTATTATCGTATGACCTCAACTGAAAAGGGAACCTCGGATGGGTTGGGGTTGGGGTTGGCCATTTCGAAACGGATTGCAGACGGTCATGGTGGCACGCTTTACGCACAAAATTGTCGTGAAGGCGGTGCCGAATTCGTGCTCGAGCTGCCATATCCCGCATAAACGGGGGCAATTAAACAAGCCTGCTCCGTGGGTAGGATGATTGGTATAATTCATCTCTACTAAACAACTGACGGAGATAAAATGCTGAAATTACGCGTCATGACCCTCAACCTCGGTGGTGGGGTGAAAAACTTTACCGGCACGCCAGAAAGAACGACTGGTAAAACCCAGGCGCTGGCACAGTTGATCATTGAGATCAACCCAGATTTTTTGGGTGTGCAGGAGATCTCCCAATACACCGACGCTGATGGCGGACTACACAGCATGGTGGAACGTCTGCGCCAGAATGCTAATTTTGATTACAGCTTTTATGGTAAGACCCTCTCCATGAAAAAACACATGCAGATCAAAAAAGATCTGATGATCAACGGCTTGTTCAATGATTGGTGGGACTGGTCAAAAGGGAATGCGGTTTTTTCCCGCATGCCCTTCAGTCGTCTTGGGAATCCGATTAAAGAGGGAGTTCCACGCAATGTGCCCATATTCCAGCCTCTCAGTTATGAAGGAACCCGCGATACCGACCCCCGGTATGTCATCCTGACCAGGCTGAAGCAGGAGCCCTACCCCTTTTTCATGAATCTTCACCTGACAACGCTGGTGGGCGAAAGAGGCGATCATGTCTGGTCGGAGGTGGTCGACGCCGCGAAGCTGACCCGCTCAATGCAGATCAGCCGCGTGTTGGGACTGGTAGAACAGCACGTGCTCATTCCGGGGCACCCTCTGGTGTTGATGGGCGACTTCAACGCCAAAATTGATGAATATTCACTCAAGGCCATACTTGAGAGAGACCATGACTTTATTCATCTTGCACCCGAGCAACAGATTCCGACGCATGTCAGTGCCGGAGCGGTGGATCACCTTTTCTTTTTCCCGGCCAGACGGTTGCTGAGTTATGATGCTCATGTGGTCAACACCGCATTGGCCCACAGCATCTCCGACCACCTGCCGGTGGTTGCAGACATCGAGATCGAATAATTAAAAGACAGAGCAGGGGTATGACAGAAAACGACTACTTTGGTACAGATGGAATTCGGGGCACTTTTGGTGTAAGCCCCATGACACCCCAATTTCTCTATCGCCTCGGCCTGGCAGCTGGCAAGACTTTAGGTGGAGAGGGTGAAAAACAAGCTGTCTTTGTTGTCGGCCGAGATACCCGCACCTCCGGACCAGTCCTGCAGCGCGCCCTGGCAACAGGCTTGCGGGAAAGCGGAGCGCGCGTGTTGGACCTGGGCATCATTCCCACCCCCGGTATTGCGTTTTTAACCCGTTTTGTTAGCGCTACGGCTGGCGCGGTCATATCCGCCTCTCATAACCCTGCCCTGGAAAACGGCGTCAAGTTCCTTAACAGCCAGGGGATGAAACTGAAGCACGAGGTAGAAACAGAAATTGAAGCACAACTTGCCAATCTGACCACAGGAAGGGGCGCTTTCGAAGCAGAAAACCTGGGCGAACCGAGCCCACAGCTTTTCGAAGACTACCTGCAGGACCTTTTTGAAAGTGTAAAGGGGTTGGATCTGAGTAACCTGAAGATTGTAATGGATTGCTCCAACGGGGCGGCATGGAAGGCGGGTCCGGATGTGTTTAGGCGATTGGGCGCGAATCTGGTGGCAATCAATACGGAAAATGACGGACACAACATCAATCAGGCCTGTGGGTCCGAAAATTTGAGATCAAATCCTGCCGTTCTGGCATCCCGCCTGGCTGCTGAAAATGCAGACCTGGCAATCGCCTTCGATGGCGATGCCGACCGCGTGATTTTGATGGACGAAAAAGGCAACCTGATCGATGGGGATCACATGCTGGCCCTGTTAGCCGACAAACTGCATCACCAGGGTCTGTTACTGGGTGATACCCTCGTGACGACCGTGATGGCTAATGGCGCATTAAAGCAGTATGCCCTCGAAAAGGGATTTACCCTGCTGCAGACCCCCGTCGGCGATAAATATGTTACTGAAACCTTGATCAGCCTGGCTGAACAACATCAGACCCCTGGCAAAATTGGCCTGGGAGGGGAACAGTCGGGACATATCATTTTGTTGGACGAAAAGCACTTTACCGGAGATGGTATTCGCACCGCGCTTTTTATCATGAAAATGCTTAAGGAAACCCCCGGGCAAACCCTTTCTCAGTTGAGTGGAAGGATTCTAAAATTCAATCAGGTGGTGGCCTCGTGTAATGTTGCTGCCAAGCCCGATCTGGCCGCCCTCCCGCAATTTCAGGAGAGGCTCGCGCAGATGAAAGAAGAATTGCCAGGTTTGGTGCAGTGGAACTCGCGCTATTCGGGCACTGAGCCGAAATACCGTTTGATGCTTGAGGCCGACCTGCGTAACAGCGCCAGAGAAGTTGCCAAAGTGGCCTGGGATGTCTGTGATTTGATCCAAAAACTGACCAACACACCTGCGGGGGCCAAAATCGAAGTACTCAATGTCACCCAGGGCGGTTTGATCCCCAGGCCGCAATAATCACTATCCTAAGGAGAGATATGTCTCAAATTCCATCCTTGCTAACCTTCAAGTCGCAACTTGCAACCCAATTTAATCGTTTGAATCGTGACTTATTGGCTGCTGATAGGCCGGCAACCTGGCGGCCTGCTATTGCAGCCATGTCGGATTTTCTGGAGCAGGTAAAAATGCTTCTGGACCAGCAGCCCGGTCTGGTTGGAGCGGAGCTGCCTGTTTCTTCGAGAATCTTCAGCTTGCTCCTGACGGTTATCGCGACTGGCACCCAGGGCAGACTGGAACTCTTTAAGGGCAAAGACGAAACTGGCCGCGCATATCAGCAGGAAATTGAGGAAGAATACATCCCGCTCTCCGGAGAGTTACGCCGTAAGGCAATCGAATTGTGTAAGGTTTACCTCAGCAACCAGGTCTTCTACTCACTCAGCGAAGCCATCGGGCACGAAATCGAGCCTTTGCTGGACAGCATGAACTACCAGGTTGACCCGGACCGCTACATGCCTTATCGCGTGGTCCAGATTGGCAATATATTTGAGCGCTTATACGCCTTCCGCTTGCGTACCGCCGACCCAATTTTGCTTGGGTTGGCTGGCAAAAAGGGCCTCTTGCGTGAAATCTATGACCGTAAATACCTGCGTTTTGGCACATCGGGAGTGCGCGGTCGCTGGGGTAACGACTTCACTGAGACCAGGGCCCGCCAGGTAGTTCAGGCAGTCTGCGACTTTATGAATAACGAAAATGTCCCCACCTATGTTGGCGCGGAAGATCTTTCAGGTCGAATCGTGGTTTTGGGGCATGACACCCGCAGGAACTCAGATGTGGTCACTCAATGGGCAGCAGAAACCTGTTTGGCCAATGGTTTCCGACTGCATATTGGCAACCGCGATTTGCCCACGCCGGCCCTGGCTTTTTATGAAACCGAAGTCCTGCCGGATGACGAAGTCGCCGGGTTGATCATTGCGACCGCCAGCCATAACCCTCCCGAGTGGCAGGGCATCAAATTCAACCCGCGTTTGGGCTATCCCGCGCCAACCAATGTGACCGATTTTATCGCTTT
>CAZHXQ010000094.1:0-6615 GCA_964536465.1 uncultured Anaerolineaceae bacterium | reverse complement strand
TCTTCGATGGTTCCAAAACCCCCGAAGAAGCCTATACTTTTGCTCAGGAAGCCATTGTTGCCGCGATCGGTTTGGACACCACCGGCATGGTTAACCTGCCCGGCTCATGGCAATCGGCTGCTGGTTTTGATTGCGAATGGGATCCCAAATGCGCCGAGACCGCTATGACCCTCGGAGATGACGGTCTTTATACCGCCACCTTTACCATCCCCGCTGGCGAATACGAAGTCAAAGTTGCCCATGACGGCGGCTGGGACACCAACTATGGTGTCGATGGCGTCGCGGGTGGCGACAACATCATGTTCACAGTCCCCGTTGACGGCGAAGTAACCTTTGTTTACGATCCGGAAACCCACTTACTGGATATCCAACTTCCGTAAGAGTTAGACTCTCAGGAGGCTTGCAGTAGCAAGCCTCCTTTTTTCAACAGGGAAAGGAGATTTATGTGATGGATACGAATCAGGCGTCTACCACCAGCGATTTTGCCAAAAAAACTCTCTTTAGCGCTGGTAATTTATTCACCTATCTGATCGTTATCATCGTCGATATCGCCCTGGGTTATTTCGCGTTTAGACTCTTTAGTCTGGGTTATATCCCGTTGGGGGTTTGTTTCGTGTTGATCATTTTGATGATCAGTGTAGCCTTTCTGGTCCCAAAAGCGCATATGTTCAAATGGATGGCTGTTGGACTCTCAGCCTGGCTGTTATTTTCGATTTTTCCTATTGTTTACACAATCTATAACGCCTTCACCAATTATGGTGACGGCCACCTGATTACTCAGGCACAGGCAATTGATCAGATTGAAGCGAAAACCTATTTACCAGAAACCGGCAAAGCATATAAATGGATCGCTTATCGATCGCCTGACAATCAGTATTTGCTCTGGCTCAAGGATGCCGAAGGCAACACCACACTGGTCACTCAGGTGGACATCGAAGGCGATGCCGAGATCCCCCTGGTTAGCGGGGAAAATGGCATTGGAGAACTTGACGAGGAGGGCGCCCCGGTTACGATTGAAGGTTACACGCGGCTCAACCGCATTCTCGCTTCCACCGATAAGAACCTGACCAATATCCGCTTTGGCGATCCGGAGAACACCATTCAAGTGCGCTCCCCATCTGAGGCGGCAGAGCTGCAACCACTCTACGCTTACGATGCCGAAACCAACACCTTTACCGATCAAACCACAGGCAGAGTATATTTTGATCAGGAAGGTACCTATATTGCCCGCAATGGAGAACGGTTAATCCCGGGTTACACCGCTATTGTGGGCACCAAGAACTTTGTGCAATTTATCAACAGTCCCGGTCTGCGCGGACCACTGGTAACGATTGTTATCTGGAACTTCATTTTCGCCACAGGCAGTCTCTTGTTAACTTTCTCGTTGGGTTTAGTGATCTCCATAATTTATGGTGACCCCAAGTTCAAAGGCAAGAAGGTGCTGCGTTCACTGCTGTTGATTCCCTATACCATCCCCAGCCTGATCACCATTCTGATCTGGCGAGGCATGTTCAACCCCGACCTGGGGGTGATCAACCGCATGCTCGGAAGTGTATTCAACATCTCCCCGCGCTGGTTCACGGAGCCCTGGCTTGCCCGCGCAGCCCTGCTGATTGTAAACACCTGGTTGGGCTATCCCTATTGGATGCTGGTCTCCAGCGGCGCGCTGCAATCCATCCCCGGGGACATTTACGAAGCTGCTGAGATTGATGGCGCCAGCGGTTGGCAGAAGTTCTGGGCTATCACGCTGCCCCTCTTGCTGGTCAGTGTTGGCCCGCTGATGATCGCTTCATTCATCTTCAACTTCAACAACTTTAACCTGATCTACGCCTTCATCAATGGCGGACCGCCAATCCCAACAGCAACCACCCAGGCTGGCTACACCGACATCATCATAAGTTACGTCTACAACCTGGCTTTTGCCAGCGGACGCGGGGTTCAATACGGTTATGCCTCAGCTATCTCGTTGGTACTGTTCATATTGATCGCGGTGATGTCTCTGCTGCAATTCAGATTTACCAATATGTGGGAGGAGGTTGGCGAGAATGTCTAAACATCCATCATCCATAAAACGCAGCCGAACCATTGGGCTGGTCTGGCGCTGGGCGCTGGCTGTGGTGCTGATCCTTTTCAGCATCTTCCCGCTGCTCTGGATTATTTCAGCCTCTATTAACCCGGTCAATGACCTGGCAAACCAAAAATTGATCCCTGACAACTGGAGTTTTGGAAATTTCAGGCAGTTGGTCAGCAACCCTATTTTTCCCTTCTTCACCTGGTTGAAGAACTCGCTGGTGGTATCCACCATTTCGACGCTGCTGACCCTCGCGTTGACCACACTGGCGGCCTTTGCCTTCTCACGTTTCCGCTTCAAGGGGAGACAGAGCATGCTCAAAGCAATCTTATTGGTCCAGAGCTTCCCGAATCTACTGGCGATCGTGGCTTTGTTTACCATCGTCAAACAGATCGGCGATATCGCCCCCTGGTTTGGTCTCAACACCCATGCCGGGCTGATTTTGGTTTATTCCGGCGGTGCTATGGGCATGAACATCTGGCTGATGAAAGGTTACATGGATACCATCCCTCGCGATATTGACGAATCCGCGCATGTGGATGGTGCCACCAATTGGCAGGTTTTCTCAAAGTTAATCTTGCCGCTGCTGCGCCCGATTTTGACTGTCATCTCGATATTGAGTTTCATCGGCACCTATGGCGAATTTATTATCGCCAGAACCCTGCTGACTCAACGCGAGATGCAGACCGTAATGGTTGGCTTGCAGATCTTCACTGCGGGGCAATACACCAAAAACTGGGGCGTTTTCGCCGCTGGAGCGTTGATTGCCGCCCTGCCGATTATGATCATCTATTTGATTTTGCAAGATCAAATCGTAGGTGGCCTGACCCAGGGCTCCGTCAAGGGGTGAGATTTGTTCAAATTTACACAAAACCGGGCTCCTACTGGGAGCCCGGTTTTTCTTTGGGATCTCGCCAAATTGGGGCCCGCCTCGCGCAGGGGGCGGGCCTTCTTTTTTATCGAGATACTTGTTTTTATCGGCGGGCTTGTTCTACGGCAAGCACTCACCCACAACCGGCGCGCCATCACCCAAGACGATACCGGCACCAAAGCTTGATTCGAAGATTGGCGACAAATCGCCCAGCTTCAGACCAAAAGCTCTGTCGATCACGATCACACCGTCTTCATAAAGGGTGATTTGCGGCAAGAGACTGCCATTGACTTCGCCATTCACGACGCCTTTGCTCCAGCAAATTTTGGCGTTTTCGATGCTTGCGGCTTCCATCAGGGCGGCGGTGTCGCCGGCCAGACCCATGCCCGTGGGGATCCCCTCAACGGATATGGCGCCATCTTCCGCAATCTTTACCTGCAGCAGCGTGGCAAGCTGGATGCGCAGCGGTTCGCTCACAGCTTTAGTCTTCCGTAAGCTGAATTCAAAATCAGCCTGTTCAAGCCAGGATTCTGCTCTTGCCCGGTCAATCCTGCCGCCTTCCACATAAACGTTGAGCATGTCGTAAACAAACTGACGGGCATTCTCGTCAAAAGCCATGCTGAAGAGCATGGCGTCATCGGTCATTAGCTGGATTTCATCACCAATGACACGGATGGAGAGATTGTTGAAGACTGTCAGCAGGGCCCAGATTTCATCAGGGATTTCAGGCGCGCCAAATTGCTGCAGTTCTTCGAAAGAAAAGCCGCCGGCACTGTAGGTCTTGGTGCCTGGGTCATAAGTTACATCGATGTGAATAACGTTGCTGATGTCTTCCTGCAAGGGAACATCCGCAATGGCTGTGGGGGTGTGCTGAAGCAGGCTGATACCTAAAACAAGCACGAGCGCGATAATAATTTTGAGTAGATTTTGTTTGTTTTTCATTTTTTCCTTTGTCTCCCTGTTGTTGAAAATTAACTATTTAAGCTTTTACGGGTTGGGCGTCAATATGACGGATATACGTAGCGGCAAGATTGTATAGAAAAAATTGTTGACATATGTCGCCAGATGGGGATAGATAGGATACCTCTGCACAAATCCCTGGTAAGCAGTGAGAGTTTGTCCTGGGGCTAGCCGCAGCGCGAGATCGACCGTATTTGCCAGCGTTTCCGGCGTGTAATCGAGCCTGACCAACTCGTCTTCCTCACTGAGCATTTCGAGTTTGCCCTTGGTGTTGAGGGTAACCCTAACCTGGTTTGCTTCTGTTGCTGTGATGATATTGTGGAGAGGCTGGCCAGCCGGCACAGGATAGCGCACAGCAGGCAAGGGAATAGCGGGTCTGCCGAAAACTGTGTAAACAGCGTAAAGTAAAAGGATGACCCCGATTGTAATAAGTGTTACGCGAAGAGCTCTTGACACGGTTACTTAGCCTCTATCTGAGCGACTCGTGGATTTCTTCTTCAATTCTTCTCAATAAGTATTATAGTGCATAAATGGGTTTTTTAGAATTGCGTAAGAGGTTGTTTTTTGCAGATTGGCTGTGGTTACAGGTGAAACCTTATGTTGTGGTCTCTTCATGCTACTCGGACCTATTTCGCCGCGGGAATATCGAACCCTGGCAATGGTTGTCAGGATAAGCATAGCGCTTTTCTAGCCCAAAACTGGCATATCTATGCTTCCCGGCAATCTCCCTGCCGGCTCTCTTCCTCCCTTTGACCAATTTTCATCTTCAGCCGGCGGCTCAAGACCAGCAGCCATCCAATATAAGCCCCCAAAAGGCCAAAGATCACCAGGTAGCCTGCAATAAAGTAAATGAAAGTATCAGCCACTGATTAACTCCCCAAACTCCTCTTCTTGCTGGAGGGCTTCCTGCTCATCGAGCCACTGAGCGCTGAGACGCAGCCTGGTGCGCACAACCAGCAGAAGCCCAAATAACACAGAGAAAGCAAAGATACTAAACCCCATGGTCTGGAACATCTGCGGAGTCATCGCCATGTCGCCAGTACCGGCACTGCCAAAAACGGTGGGGTGAATTGTGCGCAGCAGTCGGGCGGAAAAGAAGGTCAATGGAACGGTCGCAAAGCCCATGATCAGGTAAATCGCTCCAAAACGCGCTTTCTTCAGCGGGTCGTCAAGTCCCCTGCGCAGCAAAAAATAGGCAATGTAGGTAAAGGCCATAATCGTCATGGTTGTCAGGCGTGGGTCCCAGGTCCACCAGGTATTCCAGACCGGGCGGGCCCAGATCATGCCGGTAAAATTGGCAATCGCTGTAAAAAGCAGCCCGATTTCTACCGATGCCGCCGCATAAGCGTCTAAAACCAGGTCGGCTTTCCTCAGATACAAGACCGCGCAGACCGCCGCGACTAAAAAAGCCAGCATCCCCAGCCAGGCCGCGCTGACATGGAAATAGAAGACTTTCTGCACCAGGCCCATGTTTTGTTCCACTGGCGCGTAATACAACACCAATCCGAAGGCAATTAAAATTAGCAGGGCCGAAAAGACTGCCAACAAGCGAATATTTTTATTCCAGGATAACATAATCAAACACCATTAAAGAAATAGTTGACATAATAATACCGTAAACCAGTAAGACGGTCAGCCAGACCTGGTAGCTCGCCACGGCCGCCCCGGTCATAATGCCTGTGCCAGCCTTGACGACTGCCATGTTGACCGGCATCAAAATCGGGAAGAGCAAAACCGGTAAGAGCAGATCGCGCATGCGCGTTTGGGCAGTCATACTGGCTAAGAGCGTGCCGGCCGCACTGAAAGACCAGGCCCCCAGAGTCAAGGTCATCAACAAGCCGGGAATGAACAGGTTTTGGTTGTACAGCAGGCTGTAGATCGGCAGGACGATCAGGATCAAAATCATCATCAACAGAAAGTTACTGATCTGTTTTGCCAGCCAGATGCTGCCCAGCCCGGGCACCGCCATCACCAGGGCATCAAAACTTCCCTGCTCCTGCTCCGCCACAAACGAGCGGTTCAACCCCAACGTGCCTGAAAAGGTGATCACAACCCAAAGAATACCCGCTGCCAGTTCGGCTCTCTGACTTGGGTCCAGCTCCAACGCATAGTTAAAAATAAAAATGCTCAGTATGGCGAAGGCCAGCATGGCGGTGAGCATATCCTTGCTGCGCCACTCCTGCAGAAGGTCTTTCCAGACCAGCGTTTTGAGCGTGTTCAGCCAGCTTTTCATGCCCTCTGCGCCTCTGGGGTCGGCTGAGGATAGAGCAGCGGTTCAAGCTCACTCCATGACCTGCCCTCTGCTGGTACGGCATCCTCGAGAATGCCTCTGCGCAAACGCGCAAACGCATCTGTCAATGGCAGTGCGGCTTGTGGGTCGTGACTGGTCATCAAGACCATGCCACCGCGTTCTTTCACGCTGGAAAGCATCCTCAGCAGCAAGGCGCTGGCGTCTTTATCCAACCCGGTGAAGGGCTCATCTAAAATCAGCACTGCCGGCTCCGGCAGCATTGCCCGCGCGATTGTGAGCCGCTGCTGCATGCCCCGGCTATAGGCTCTGACTCGCTTGCCAGCTGCCCGTTCCAACCCGACATCCCCCAGCCGCCGGCGCAGTTCTTCTTGGGTCAAACCGCACTGATAAAGGCTTGAAAAGAAATGCAGGTTCTCTAAACCGGTCAGATCCTGGTAGAGGAAGGTCTTATGGGCGACAAAG
>CAZHXQ010000093.1:0-6641 GCA_964536465.1 uncultured Anaerolineaceae bacterium | reverse complement strand
CGTACGGCTGGGCCTTGGTCCAGCCGCATTGCTAATCAAGTTGGCGGAGGGAGACAAGCCCCCTCCGTACGGATGCGTTGGCTTGAGGCTGTTGCCCCTCTTATTACTATCGAGAAGTGATATTCTCATAAGTAATAATAACTTGACAATTTTTTACACCCCGAGCCCCTGCCCTGCCTTAAGTCGGATTCTGCGGAAAAACGTGGATGATTTAATCATAAGGAACAAGAAGGGCTGGATTATTCAGCCCTTCTTTTAACCTAATCAGAAAACTAAGGCTCAACCATTGCCGCCTGGATACCTGCTGCAATTGTTTGCGCTGATTGCAGGCAAAAAATTTTGGCTTGCCAGGAAACAAAGCAAATATTCGTTTTTTTGTTCTCTACCCTCAGGAGGCATGTGTAGGCATGCCGCCTGATTGACCTGCAGGGCGGCTTCTCTTCCAGTCTATTTTGCCGCCGTCCAACTGTAGGAAGCAATGACGGTGCCCATAAATACCACCGAAAAAGACCCGCTGAAGGCAATTTGTCCACCGCTGGCGCTGGCCACGCCTTCACCTCGGATCACCGCGCCCTCGCTCGCCACAGAAAAAGTGACATTGACGCCCGCGGCTGAAGCTTCGCCCCCGTACCCACCCACATTGATGACACCTGATCCGTACTCATTGAGTTGCAGGGAGATATCCATACTGTCAGGACCTTCGACATCTTCGGCGAGAAACTGCAGTACCGCCACTCCGCTGTAATTGCCGGCCATCGCTTCCGCGGTCAGGGCGCCTTCGGGAGTTTCGGGCGGTTGTTCTCCGGTCAGAGTGCCGGTGTCTTCGTCATCCGTGTCGGTTACCTCAGGCTCGGCGCTCTGCCCTTGGTCATCCTGGGCCACGTCAGGTGGCTGACCGCTTAGCTCACGCAATCTCTCCAGCGCTGCTTGAGCGTCAATCGTGTTAGCCAGGATCAGCTCTGAAAGGTCCACGCCTTCTTCTTTTGGTAATGATAGTTTCATCCCTTCCAATTGCATTTTGACATCAGGGGCGCTTGCATTTGCCAGTTCGATCAGGCGTGCCCAGATCATTGAGGTGCCTTTTTTGCTGATATCGACCGCAATCCCGGTGATTTTGCCTGGGTTGCTCCACTCCATCATCGCTTCCCCTAAGAAGGCTACCTGCTCAACCGCAGAGCTGGGATCCATTGTGACCAGGCTCATCACCATCGATATGGGTTGGATGACATCCCCGGCCTTGGCAAAATCCACCGTGACCTGATGATCTTCTCCCAGGATGATAGAGCTGGCGGTCGTGCCAACGTCGACGATGCAGTCCACACCGCCAACGATCACCGCACCCGCAACCGGCAGTGACATGCTGCTGCCTGCCAGCGTGGCCAAAGTTCCGCCGCCTGTGGCAATAGTCGCACCCACAAATAAGCCCACCTTGCTGGTTGTTTTGTAGCCCTCGACAATGTTGATGCTGCGTGTATAGGCGCCGACCTCTGCTTCGGCTTCCTCTAAAGCTGCCGCGTTTTGGATAATTTTCTGTGCCATTGCCATTTTCTCGACAGCAGTTTTCGTGTCGGTTCCCAGCTGTTGGGCCAGCTGATGGTAACGCTGCCCACCCCTGAGGGCATCATACTGCTTTGTCAGATTTTCTGCCCAGGTTTGCTGGTCGACCACCGCGCCGGCGCCATCGGCTGGCGGGGTCTCCAAAATGACCTGACCTTTGGGCTGGACGTGAGCTGCCAGTTGGATGGAAGGCGCTGTCAAGTTGGCAATTTGGTTCTCCAACAAGAACACCACCTGACCAGTGGTCATCTCGGCAGCGGCAGTGAGCAAATCGGCAGTTTCCCAGATTGAAACCAGGTCAGTCATCATGGCGGCAAACTGGCCCTTTGCCAAAGTTTCGAAGTCTGCTCCCACAAGTTCTTCCGTTTTCAAGCGGGCGTAAATGTAATATCTTAAAGCCAGAGCGGTGGCTTCGTTTGCTTTCTGCAGGGCTTCGGGCTCTGCCTCCCGCTCAACAAAGACCTCCTGGACCTGCTCGATTTGCTCTGAGGTCGTAATCGTCTGCTCCACTTCAGGCTTGGCGCAGGCAAATAGGCTGAGCAGCATGGCTGTGGTCAGCAAAAATGAAATTGAAGCGTTGATCGCTTTCTTTGAGAGCGGTCTAAAAACTGGGTAGGAATTCATCCGTTTTCTCCCTCTGATTGTCTTAAGGTGGTTGAAACTTGTATAAAAGAAGAATTGTGACTGAGCTATAGTTGCTCTTCTACTGGGAGTGATTGTTATTATACTAAAAATTACAAAAACAGGCGGAGTTTACTCCGCCTGTTGACACACAAAGGATGAAATTTTCTATCCCCCTACCATCATGGCTTTGACGTCTGCTTGAGCAGTGCCGATAGGTTTGAGGTCAAAACTACTGACCAAAATTTCGACAATGTTGGGAGTAATGAAAGGCGGCAGAGTCGGTCCGAGGCGGATTTTTTTGACGCCCAAAAACAACAGCGCCAGCAAAACAATGACCGCCTTCTGCTCATACCAGGCGATATCAAAAGACAGCGGCAATTCATTGACGGAACAATCAAAAGCCTTTGCCAATGCCTGAGCGATCAGGACCAGCGAGTAGCTGTCGTTGCACTGACCGGCATCTAAAACACGCGGGATGCCGCCGATATCGCCCAACCCAAGTTTGTTGTAGCGATATTTCGCGCAGCCCGCGGTCAGGATAATGCTGTCTTGCGGAAGTGCCAAGGCTACATCAGTAAAGTATTGTCGGTTCTTTTGACGTCCATCACAGCCACCCATAACCACAAAGCGCGAGATTGCCCCGGATTTGACCGCTTCAATGACTTTATCCGCGACGCTCAAAACGGTGTGGTGAGCGTAACCGATGGGTATTGTGCCGGTTTCCAGCTGTTGGGGGTCCGGGCAGGTCTTGGCAAGCGCGATGATCTCTGAAAAATCTTTCTGCTCACCGTTCTGGCGGTCGGCGATATGAGGAACTCCAGGATAACCAGTCATGCCGGTTGTGAAGATGCGGTCTTTGTAAGCATCCCTGACCGGGGTAATGCAGTTGGTGGTCATCAGGATGGGTCCATTAAAGGAAGCGAATTCCTTATCCTGCAGCCACCATGAACCGCCGTAGTTACCGACCAGGTGAGGGTATTTTTTCAATTCGGGATAGGCGTTGGTAGGCAGCATTTCACCGTGGGTATAGATATTGACCCCGCTGCCTTCAGTTTGCTGCAAAAGTTCTTCCAGGTCGAGCAGGTCATGCCCGCTGATCAGGATGCCCGGGCCCGGCACCACGCCGATATTTACCTGGGTGGGTTCAGGGTTGCCATAACGGGAAGTGTTGGCCTGGTCTAAGAGGGCCATGGTTTTCACACCAAATTCGCCTGTCTTGAGCACCATGGCGAGCAGTTCGCTAAGGCCCAACTTGTCGTTGGTAGTGGCTTCCAGGGCTTCCTGCATGAAAGCGGCGATGCTCTCATCGTGGGCGCCGATCAGGTGAGCGTGATCGTAATAGGCTGCCATGCCTTTGAGACCATAGATGATCAATTCACGCAGGGAACGGACGTCCGGGTCCAGGTTGGGGTCATCCATGATGCCGATGGTTTCAGCCTTGGCCAGCAGGGTCTCGATCTCATAGTTTTGAGGGTGCCAGCCAGCCCAATCGGGGCCGCTATCGCTGCAGGTGGAATGATGCAATTCGTTGCAACGCGCCTGGGCGCGCTGGCGCAGATTATCGCGCAGCCTGATTGCCTGTCCGATAAGCTCGACAAAGCGGTCGGCATCAAAATTGGCGTTGGTAATGGTTGAAAACAGCGCTTTGGCGACGAAAAGATCGGCCTCATCGTCATGCACACCCATGCCGCGACCGCGGGTTCCCCAAAAGGAGATTCCTTTGAGCAGATAAATCAAGAGATCCTGCAGGCGGGCGACATCGGCAGGCTTGCCGCAGATGCCTTTGCGGGTATTGCAGCCGACATTCCGCATGGCCTCCTGGCACTGATAACAAAACATTGTAGTCATTAACAACTCCTTACAGGTTTGACGGTTTCAGTCTTTATTCTACCTGTGAAAAGTCATTAGAGTGTGATATTTACCACTGATTGTGGTAACCGATCAAGTTCTCTGACCAAATTCGCTTCTCGGGCCCGGTTTACCTGCGGATTGACATGTCAGGTTTAAACTACACCTTTTATTATTCGGAAAATGGAGTGGATTGGATCTATCTGGGCGAATCGGAAGGTTACGCGGCGGGTGATAAGCTCTTTTTGAATGCCGGCGAAGGGGATTCCTACCACAAAGACGATGAATTTGACACCTATTTTGACTTTCTGCGTTTCGAGCCACTGCTCACAAATTAAATCTTGTGGCTTTGGGGCAGACAATTGTCAGAGATCACCCGTCAGGGTGACGCGCAAGCCGACAGCAGGATTTGCCTGACCTGGCAGAAAGCTCAAGGGGCTGGGTGCCTAAGTCACGAGTAATGGCAACCCGTTTTTGTTTCTGCCAATGGGTGACTTCCAACCCACCCCAGCGCAGTCAGGCGCGGGCTTGCTTGTACTGAAGTGAAAATTCTTGACTTTTGACGCTAAAATAGTTATACTGAAGATACATTCACTAACGCGTGTTAGTCTTTGTACTGAGGAGGAAATGACCAAGCGGATCACAAGTCAGGACGTTGCTGACCTGGCAGGGGTCTCCCGGACCACTGTCTCTTTCGTCTTGAATAAGAATCCGCGCTTTTCTATCAGTCCCCAAACCGCCGAAAAAGTACGTGCCGCTGCCAAGCAGCTCGGTTATTATCCCAACGCTTCCGCCCGCGCGTTGGCTTCCAACCAAACCAAAACAATCGGTCTGATAATCAGCCGCGCTCCGCAATACATTGCTACTGACCCCTTTCTGCCCCAAATTTTAGGTGGGTTGTTAGACGTGCTCAAGCAAAATTCGCAGGGGTTGTTGTTGGAATGGGTCGAGCCGGGTCAACAACTGGAAACTTACCTCGAACTGACCCGCGCACATCACATTGACGGCATCATCTTGATGACCCCCCGCATAGATGATAGCGGCATTCGCGCCCTGGAAGAATCGGACATCCCGGTGGTCCTGATGGGATACATCCCCGGATCGACGCTTCACTCGGTAGATGTCGATAATCAGACAGCGGCTGAGAATGCCATCAATCATCTGATCGAATTGGGCCACGAACGTATCGCCTGCATTACCAATGCCACCTTACCCTTTACCTCCGCCAGCCAACGGCTGGATGGCTATAAAAAAGCGCTGCAGCAGGCAGGGATCGCATTTGACCCTCAGCTGGTGCGCGAAGGTGACTTTGATACCCACAGTGGCTACACGCGGATGCGCTCCCTGTTAGATTCCGGACAGGAATTCACGGCAGTTTTTGTGGCCAGTGATAACCTGGCTGTGGGCGCTTACGCGGCAATCCGTGAGAACGGGCTATCGATTCCGGATGATATTTCTGTTGTAGGTTTTGACGACATCCCGCTGGCATCTTATATGAGCCCCAGGCTGACATCAGTGGCCGTATCGGGACAGGAGATTGCCGTGGGGTCGTATAAATTACTTACCCGGTTAATGCGTGGCGAGCTGCCCGAGTGTCGCTCGGTCACCGTGCCCACGCGCTTAATTATCCGCCAATCTTCAAGCGAGATAGGAAGGAGAACAAAGAAGAGAACCAAGACAAGATCCGCCAAATTTGTAAGTTGTGTCGACAATTAATAACTATTCAAAGGAGAAAAAATGAAAAAGAAAAACGTTCTTTGGTCAACATTAGCCATTCTGCTGATTGCGACCATGCTGCTTGGCGCCTGCCAGGCTGCTGCAACTGAAGTACCTGTTGTGGATGATGAAACACCGGTTGATACCGTAGCGCCCCTCCCACAAGGACAGGAACTTGCCAATGCTTACGCTGGCATGTACAAAGGCACGGTCGTTACCATGGCTGGCCCCTTCACTGACCAGGATGAGGTCGTTTTCAACGACAGCATCAAGGCCTTCGAAGATGCAACCGGCATTGACATTCAATACACCGGCTCAAAGGAATTTGAAGCCAACATCAACATCCGTCTGGATGGTGGTGACGCCCCCGATATCGCTGACTATCCGCAACCAGGTCTGTTAAGATACGCTGTCGAAAAAGGTTATGCCATCGATATGAACACCCTGATCGACCCCGACTGGATCAAGACCAACTACACCCAGGCCTGGCAAGATTTGGGCACCATGACCGGACCCGATGGCGATATCGTCGCTGGAATCTGGGCTCGCGCCAATGGTAAATCTTTCGTCTTCTACCCCAAAAAGGCTTTTGACGAGGCTGGTTACGTCGTCCCCGAAACCTGGGACGAAATGATGCAACTCACCGAAGATATCGCATCTGATGGCGACACCCCCTGGTGTATCGGTATCGAATCTGGCGCAGCCACTGGCTGGACCATGACCGACTGGATCGAAGACCTGATGCTGCGTGTGGCTGGTCCTGAAGCCTATGACCAATGGGTCGCAGGCGAGCTCAAGTTTGACTCACCCGAGATGAACGAAGTGCTGGACTACATTGAAGCCATCTGGTTCAATGATGATTATGTCTATGGCGGCCGCGCTGCCATCCCCACCAT
>CAZHXQ010000092.1:0-6671 GCA_964536465.1 uncultured Anaerolineaceae bacterium | reverse complement strand
CTTTCACTCAGGGCGTAAAAATCAAGACCAACTAAGGTAAAATTGATTCACACATCTCTATGGCAAAAAATATTGATTGGTGTAAGCCCAAGAGGTCAGTCAGAAGCAAACCATGACAGCAGTAGAAGACATCAAACAACGCATTGACCTGGTTGACACGGTCAGCCAGACTGTTAAGCTGAAGCGAACCGGCAAGAACTACATCGGTTTTTGCCCCTTTCACAGCAACACGCGAACGCCCTCGTTTGTTGTTTTTCCGGATACCCAAACCTGGCGTTGTTTTGGACAATGTAACGAAGGGGGTGACCTGCTCAGCTTCGTGATGAAGCGCGACAATCTGGATTTCCATGAAGCGTTGCAACGCTTGGCCGAAAAGGCGGGTATTACACTCAAACCGCAGACGCAGGCTGACAAAAAACTCGACCAGGAACGCCAAACCCTAATTGATATCATGGAAGCGGCAGCGGCTTTTTATCGGCAGCAAATGCTGGAAACCACGCCAGGTAAAAAAGCTCTTGATTACCTGCATGGACGCGGCTTGAGCGATGAAACCATCAAGATCTGGGGGTTGGGTTATGCGCCTGATAGTTGGAACCTGTTGCTTGACCACTTGCTTGCAAAAGGCTACACCCGCGAGCTGATTCTGCAGGCCGGGATGCTTTCTCAAGGGGACGATGGCCGAGTTTATGACCGTTTTCGTGACCGTCTGATGTTCCCCATCAGAGAGATTTATGGCAAGATGGCCGGATTTGGCGGCCGGGTATTAAACCCGGATGACGTGCCCAAGTACCTCAATTCGCCAGCCACCGATATCTTTGACAAGGGCCGTCTGCTCTATGGTCTCGACCAGGCTCGGTCGACCATGCGGTCTGAATCGCAAGCGGTGATTGTTGAAGGCTATATGGATGTCATTGGGCTGCATCAGGCAGGCTTCACCAATGCGGTTTCACCCATGGGCACCGCGCTTACGGATTCTCAGTTTCAATTGATTAAGCGGATGACATCCAATATCATTTTGGCACTCGATCCTGATGCCGCCGGGCAAAATGCCACCCTCAAGGGATTGGAAACCGCCCGCAAGGCTATGGATACGGATGAGCAGTTCAAGTTTGACTCGCACGGCTTGTTGAAAATCGAACGATTCCTGAAAGCTGACATACGCGTGACAACCTTGCCAGATGGCAAAGATCCGGATGAGGTCGTGTTGGATGACCCGGAAGCCTGGCGAAAGATCATCTCAGAAGCTAAACCAGTAGTAAACCACGTGATGGATAGCCTGGCAGAAGGGCAAGACCTGAGCGATGCCAAAGTGAAAAGATCGATCGCCGAGAAAGTGTTGCCCTTAATCGAGGATGTAGGCAGCACGGTGGAGCGCGAGGCCTATCGCCAACGCCTTGCGGCGTTGCTGCGTCTGGACACGCGCAGTCTGCAGTTGAACACAGTAATGGTTTCTCATGACCGCAGGAAGCGAAACCGGACACGCGAAGAAACTGAAGCGGCGAAACTCCAGCAACCGATATCTCTGGCAGCCAAAAACCGCCCACTCGAGGAATTCACCCTCAAATATCTGGTTATCGAACCGAAATCCCTTTTCCAGATCAACCGCGTGTTAGCCCAATTTGAACTGGAAGAGCTAAACAACAATGATTTTCACGAGGGCGATATAAAACACCTTTTTGGATTGGTGCTGCAGAGCCTTTCCCAGGACGAAGAAGAATATGAGGCTTCTGACTACGTGGAGATGCATTTAGGTGACGACTTTGAACTACCCGAAATTCCCACGATGGAATTTCAATCGATTTCAGATCCACAGTCCAAACTCTTTAAAGACCGACTTCGCAGCATTTTGCGCCTGAGACAGAACAATATTGAAGATCGATTGAGAGAGATCAGTTACTTACAAAACGAAACCGAAGAAAAGACCTATTCTACCGAGGAAGCCAACTTGCTCTATCTGGAATTGATCGAAACCCGTCGAAAGATCGACCAGGCTCTGCTCAGCCCAGAAACAGGGGGCTCAGGCAAGGTGCGGAACATCCCGGGTGTGTACACGGCAGACAGGAGACAAAATGGTTCCAGCCAAAAGTGAGACCAAAGAAGATCCTGAGTTGGAAGACAAAGCAGCCAATCAAGAACGCCAGAAAGCCATCGAGAGCGCGGAGTTTACCGACGACCCCATCCAACTATACCTGAAAGATATCACCCATACCCACCTGCTGGATGCCAGAGATGAGTTTCACCTCTCGATCATGATTCAGGCACAAGAGCAGCTTTCCCTCTATCAGAAAGATCAAGGCGATCTGGATATGGAGAGCGTCTTCAAAGATATGTGTTCCACCTGGGAGCAGGTTAAACGCGATGCTCATCGTCTTCAACATGACTTACCCGATTTGAGAGAGGTCATGACGGAGGCTGCGCTTATGTCGGATGACAGACAATGGCTGCCCGAGTCTTACACACGTAATTATCTGGATAACCCCCGCTGGGGCAGCGATAAGCATTGGGAGACTCTGGCAAACGATTTGCTTCGCTTTTATATGGATGTTTATATTTTGCCAAGCAAATGGGTGCACGGATTGACAGAGCGCCTAACAGCCGATGACCCCTGCCTGGACGAGGTGGTGCTGGAAACACTGCCCTCCAAAGGTGAACTCAACCACAGTGTGCAGCAAGTAAACGAAAATGCAGAATGGGCCACCCAGCAGTTTGTAGAATTTAATTTGCGCCTGGTTGTAAGCATTGCCAAACATTACCGCAACCGCGGGATCGGGATGATGGACCTGATCCAGGAAGGGAATTTAGGACTCTTGAAGGCAATCAAGAAGTTCGATCCCTCTAAAGGGTTCCGTTTCAGCACCTACGCAACCTGGTGGATCAGACAGTCGATCAGCCGATACATTCTCGAGAACGCCCGTACCATCCGCATCCCTGTCCACATTGTCGACCAGATTAGTAAACTGGTCAGGATCCAGCACAAGCTGGTGCAGACCTTAGGACGCGATCCAACCTTCGCGGAAATGGCGATCAGCTCCGGTTTTTTATCCGAGGAAGACGTCGAGGCAATTCTGGAGATCGGAGGCAGCCGTGAACTGGCAGACCCGGCACTGCTGCATCGCTGGGATGAAGCCACGCAAAAAATCGAGTCGGTGCTGAAATCAGCCGAAGAGCCAGTCTCGTTAGAGAGCCCGGTAGGTGATTCTGAAGACGGCATCCTCGCCGATTACATCCCCGACCAGGACACTGAAGAACCGATCGAAGAGGTGCTGCGAGATGTGTTAAAAGAAGCTGTGAAAGAATCACTGGATTCGTTGAGCGACAGACAGCGGCAAGTTTTGGAACTGCGCTTTGGGTTGGCAGATGGTGTCTATCACTCGCTCGAGGAGATCAGCCATCAGTTTGGTCTCACGCGCGAGCGCATCCGCCAGATCGAGGCCAATGCCCTGCGACGTCTGCGGGATCCTTCCCGCAGCAAGCTCTTGCGCGATTTTGTGGATGACGATTGACCCTGCATTTGGGAAATCGAAAAGAGAAATAAATGCAGCCTGAGGTTACCTTTTTTTCAGATGCCTACCCATTCCTGGATAGGACTTTGCCCAAACTTGCTGAGCACGAGACCCGCAATAACTTGATCTTGGGCTTAGCACTGCGCCTAAAAGCTGACCCTCACGCCTACGGTGAGCAGGATCCGCTGTTGGTGATGGTCTCAGATCAAAATCAACAGCTCAACGCGGCGGCAATCATGACACCTCCTTTTCCGATGATTGTTCACAGCGATCCCCTCTGTGTGAGTGGGCTCAGATCGCTCGTCAATGCCTTGCTTGAAAAGGGCTGGAAGCTGCCGGGGGTGAACGGTGTGGCGGAGACCAGCGACGCTTTGGCTGGAATTTGGCAAACGAAAACCGGTCAGGAGGTCAGCCTGTCGATGCGTCAACGGGCATATGAACTTCGCAGAGTAAATAATATTGAATATCCAGCTGGTAGAATGCGCATTGCCCAGGAGGAAGATGCCGACAGAGCAGCTGATCTGCTCAATGCCATGATGAGTGAGATTGGATCACTGGCAGCAAGAAAGTGGACAGTAAAAACTGCGCTAATAAACATCCGGCTGAAGCAGACGTTCTTCTGGGAGGATGACGGGGAGGTTGTCAGTATCACAATGGCCAACCGTCCGCAGATCGGTGGTATTTGCATCAGCGGGGTGTACACCCTGCCATTTTTCAGGGGTCGCGGCTATGCCCGCGCCCTCGTGGCGGAGGTCTCCAAAGAAATGTTCTCCCGAGGATTTAAGCTCACCAACCTGTTCACTGATCTGTCCAACCCTACCAGTAATAAAATTTACCAGGAAGTGGGCTACAAACCGGTCTGTGATTATCACCAGTATACTTTCCTGCCATCTTGACGAGAATTTCGTTGAGAAGTTTCAGAGCATAAGAAAAAGGCTGGCAATTGCCAGCCTTTAAGATTCAAACTGTAAAGACCGAGACTATTCCTCGTGCCGCAGTTCCTTTTGGCGGGCTTCCATGATTTCCTGCGCCAGGTGGGTAGGCACCAGGTCGTAATGGTCAAATTCCATCGAGAACGTTCCGCGACCACCAGTCATTGAGCGCAGATTGGTGGTGTAATGCATCATCTCGGCCAAGGGCACCTCAGCGTTGATGGTCGACTTGCCCCGGTCAGATTCCATGCCCTGAACACGAGCACGGCGGGAATTCAGATCGCCCATGATGTCACCCATGTTTGCTTCGGGCACGTGCACTGAAACCTTCATGATAGGTTCATATAGCACTGGTTTCGCGTCCTTGAAAGCCAGTTTGAAGGCTTCGCGCCCGGCGATCTCAAAAGCGATTGGCTTGGAGTCCACGGGATGTTCCTTTCCGTCGTATACAGAAACACCAACATTGTGGACAGGATAACCCGCGACCACGCCCTCTTTCATCACGCTGCGTATACCTTTTTCAATTGGCGCCATGTAGTTATTGGAGATCGCGCCGCCAAAAACGTCATTGCTGAAAGAGAATTCCTCATCCTGGATAGGGAAAACTTTCAGGTGAACTTCGCCAAACTGACCCGAACCGCCGGTTTGTTTCTTGTGGCGATACATCGCGCTGGCTTCTTTGCTGATGTGTTCTTCATAAGGCACCTTGGGCTCGTGCAGGTCCAGGTTGAGCTGAAACTTCTGTTCGGCACGTTTGACAGCCACATCGATGTGCTGGTCGCCCATCCCAAAGATGAGGGTTTGGTGGGTTGCGGCTTCCATCTCCCAGGAGAAAGTCATATCTTCTTCCGCCAGACGCGTGAGCGTTTGGCTCATCTTGGATGCGTCTGACTGGGTTCGGGGGGTGATGGCGACGCGATAGAGCGGGCTGGGGTAAGTGGGTGTGGGCAGAGTCAGGCTCTGTTCCTTGGTGGTGAGCGTATCGCCGGTGGTGGTCACACTCAACTTTGCAACCGCGCCAATGTCACCGCTGTGGATGACATCGACTGCTTCCATATCTTTTCCGAAAGGAACCTGAACACCCGCCAGGCGTTCCTCCTCACCCTTTTTGACATTCCACACACGTGTGTCGGAGTTCATTGTACCGGAATAAACGCGGAAATAGGTTTGCCGACCAACAAAAGGATCGGCGGTTGTCTTCCAGACATAGGCTGCCAGGGGACCAGAATCCTCGAACTTCAGTTCCACTTCACCCCTGGGAGATTGCGCGATAACCGCGGGGAGATCTGTGGGTGCCGGGGCAAGTGCCAACAGGGCTTCCATCAAGGGGCCGACACCAATCATGCGGCCGCCAGCGGCAACCACCACAGGTATAATGTCGCTCTCCTGAATAGATTTGTGCAGTCCTTCCACGATTTCGGCGGGGGTCAAATCGCCATTTTCGAAATATTTTTCCAAAAGGCTGTCTTTGCCTTCAGCAGCGGCTTCAACCAGCACCATGCGGGCATCTTCGACCTGGGACTTCATCTCAGCAGGAATTTCAGTCGCCGTTTTACCCGCGTCTTTGTAGGCTTTCATGGTGATCAGGTCGATCACGCCTTGAAAATCAGACTTCTCGCCCCAGGGCAACTGCATCGGGATCAGACGACCATCAACGCCGTTTTGGATTGAATTGAAAGCTTTCTCGTAATTGGCGTTATCGCGATCCATTTTGTTGATGACCACGATCTTGGGCATCTTAAACTCATCAGCCAATTCGAAAGCGGTTTCGGTTCCGACTTCCAGACCGGCAACAGAATCAACCAGGATCAGGGCACAGTCTGCCACACGCATGGCAGAAACAACTTCGCCTACAAAATCGGTGTAACCAGGGGTGTCAAGGAAATTGAACTTGATGTTCTTGTAAATAACCGGGATGACAGAGGTGAAAAGCGAAATGTTGCGGCGCTTTTCTTCATCATCATAATCAGAGACGGTTGTGCCTTCTTCAACGCTGCCGACACGGGTGGTGGCTCCAGTAAAATTTAGTAAATTCTCCACAAGAAGCGTCTTGCCGGAATTGCTGTGAGAGGCAAGGACGATGTTGCGAATGTTTGCGGTTGAGAATTCTTTCATTTTTTTAGACCTTCCTGTTGTCTGGCATGGTACACCACGCGTTATTTAAGCTACACGGCGTTTTAACGCCGACTCATTATTATATCAAAAAAGTTCTCGATGTGAGGATTTTAGATAATCC
>CAZHXQ010000091.1:0-6708 GCA_964536465.1 uncultured Anaerolineaceae bacterium | reverse complement strand
TGCACAGCATAGAACTCATCCAGATGGGTGCGGTGTGCCCTTTCAACCCTGCCATTTAGTTTGGGAGAACGTGGCGGTAAAACAAACAAACGGATCTGCAACTCCTCACAGGCCTGCTCGAATTCAGCCATGAACTCAGAACCGCCATCTACTTGTATGGCCTTGACCTGGAAAGGCACCCGCTTAATCAGATTGAACAGGAATGCTTTGGCTTGTCTGGAACTGGCACGCGGATAGACTTCAACCACATCCCAGCGGGAGATCACATCTCTGGCGGTAAAGTGTTTGAAGTGGACCGCAGGAAAAGGATGCACATCCAGAGTATCCACCTGGATGATATCGCCTGGTTCCAGGGCCTCATAATCCCTGGGTTTGCGGATGGCGTAAGGTCTTTTGCTCTTGCGTTTGGGTTTCCAGCATTTTTTGTACCGCACGGTGGGGATTTGACCACGTTGCTTGAGATCAGCAATCACCCGCCCAACCGTGGATACTGAAGCTGTGATCTGATCCTCTTCCAGCAGGACTTTGATCTTCTCTTTTCCCCAGCAGGGATAGAGCTGGCGCAAGGACCGCACTCCCTCGATTAACTCCTGGCTCCATTTTCGTTTGCGCAGGCGTTTGGGACGACGACTGCGCTTCTCCAGCCCTTTCCAACCTTCCAGACGTAATCCTCGTTTCCAACGGTACAGGCTTGCCCGGAATATTCCAAGCACTTTGCTGGCCGCTTCCCGGCTCATGCCTTGCTGACAGAGCGCATCCCATATCCTCAAGGATTGCTCTCGCTGTATGGCTTCCTCGCTCGGGTGGATGATCGCTTTCTTAGCCAGATGATAGAATTGTTTTTGCAGATAGATCTGCCGCATTGGGGTTCCTCCTTATTTAGGTTTTCCACCCTTTAGGATGACCCCAATGTGCTTTTTTGTAAAGCCTTATCGTCTCACATGTGTTTGAACTCGCTCATGGGTTAGCCAAATTAGATTAAAATTTTGTGGAAGCAAATAATTGTGGTCGATAGTTTTTATGACAAATTAATGCGTGTAGCCATTATAGGTTATAGCGATTTCGATAGATACTCCCTAAAAATTCAAATAGAACTTCAATATAAAAAAAATTCAAGCAAGGCTGTTAGAGCAAGTTGCACGCATGCTGAACAACAGGTTTTCACTTTGCAGGATGCCAGTTAGATAGATGTGGCAGCCTGGCATGAGGTCCTATCTTTACGGGGGCATCTTCTGGGTTTATTATGGATACCACCCCCAGGCAGAAGGGCTTGCTTGGGCCGAGGCTTTTGGTCCAGTGGTCAATCTGAATGGTGCGACCCTGGCTAAACCGGCCAATCTGCAATGATCCACAGGGATGAATTGCCCCGATCAACTTTTGTTTGTTTCCAGGTAAGAAGCTGCGGGCAGCCGGAGCTGTAAACCATCCGACAGGCTCCACTCACGCAGCAGGTCAGTGGCGATACCAAAGGGAGACAACACAGAACTGGCGGCGCGAATAAGCAGCTCCACGTATTTATCCAAATCGAGGGTATCCACTTCAAGCCGGCCTCCCAGATCCCAGGCAACCACATCTGGCTCACCGCGGGTGTAGACAAACCGCACCCGCATACCGGGTTTGACAGCCATGCCCGCCGCTTGCATTTGCCTGGCGGCCCGCACTGACGCGGTCGAGGCTTTGTAGGCCTCCAGCGCATAACTGACCTTACCGTTGATCACCAATTGCTCTGGTTGGATCAGTCCGGATTTCAAGGCCTGAAGCGCTTGCTGAAAGCAGTTAAAGGCATCCTGAAGGCTGCTCTCGAGCTGGGCTTGTGTGCGGGCTCGTCCCAACAGGCCGATCATTTCTCTTTGCACACCCGCGATCCAGAGCGGTGTGTCCCGCCGGCGGGCTTCCAGTCCGCGCACCTTGATCTCCCCACTTTGAAAGACGCCGAAATAGCGGTTGGCGACCGGGATGCGAGGGTCAACCTTGGAAGGTAAAAAAGCCACCCAACGATATACTCCGTCCAGGTTTATGGTCAGACCGGTGCGGTGGTTGATCTTTGTTATCAGCTCAGTGAAATGTCCCGGTTTGTTGCAGCCCTTTTTCTTGACCCAAAGTGCGTCCACATACATGTGCAGCACCTCAAAGCCCTCTTCCTCGGCGACATCCTTGGCGCGCAAGAGCACCTCGCGGCCTCCCCTAGTAACGGCTTCGTGTGCCTCAATGCGCCCATAGCGCGCGCTTTTATAGCCCAGAAATCCAAAGCAAACCACCAGGAGCCATTTGAGTGCCTGAGCGCGCTCTTTCAGGTGGGCTACCATCGGGTGATTTTCCGGGTAAGTCCTGATTTTCTGTTTGATAGCAACCCGTTTTTGATAAAGTGGTTTAAGCGTCAGCGGAACCACGCCCAGGTCTTCATGTGCCGGGGTCAGCCCGTCTGGCAGCGGCACTTCAGGGGAGATATTGCCCAGGATTATGATGGCGGGATACATGGAGATGAAATCGATCTGGGCTACATCCGTATGCAGCCCGATGATGGGTTGATAGACCATGCCACCGCGATCAGATTGGATCAATTGCAGTCCGGTTTTAAATTCTTCGAACTGGCGTTTCTGATAGGGCACCAAGACATCTTTTTCCAGCGCGGTAATAACCTGCATGGCCGAAATACCCTGACCCGGCGAGACGCGGGCAGCCTTCTCGATGGGCAAGGTGGTTACACGTGCCATCTCAAGTGTCCCTGCCAGGCTGTAATCTGACCACATCATGGCAGCTTTGCGGTCGATATGACAGCGGCCAAACAGGTGCGCTTCCTCCGGGCGGTAGATGATGTGCCCGTAAGAGAAATAGGTGGTTTCCTTTTGCCACTGCACTGGTCGGCTGGTATCCCGGTTCAGTCGCAGTGGGACCCCGGCTTCTTGCGACTGCTTGAGCAGAAAAGGGATCAGCCAGCTGTCACCCCAGTCGCTCACCAGAATGTCGGGGTCATAATCAGCCAGGATCTGGTCAAGCGTCTGCAGGTATTGCCCCTGCGAGTCGAGGCTCAGCCGCTGCTCAAAACGATCACTGTGAATAAGAAGAGACCGCACAGTAGCACGAGTGGGGTCAGAATCCGGGCAAATTCTCAACACCCGCAAAGGCGGCAGCTCTGGCAGCAGATCCCAACGGTCATTGAGCACCTGGATAGACTGAATCAGTCGCTCCTGATCGACCTCCAACTGACATAAGGCCAGTGGAAAGGCACCATAACGGGCAATGTAGCGCGTGCTGATGGTCAGGTCGGCATCATAGTAGGTCAGGTCTGGAAAGATTTCTTCAATTTCGTGAAAAAGCTTGATCTGACTGGCAGGGGATTCCATCTTAATTGCCATCACGTCCACCAGCTGGTCTTCGAAAACGTCTCGTTTGCGCTGCCGGTTGAGTGAAAGCACCCCCTGGCGGCCGGACACCGTCTTCCAGAGCGCGCGCAGGGTTTCGTTAGGACCGGCAGCATAAAAGCTGACCGGAAAACGCTGCCCGAAGCAGACGCGGCTGTCATCGTCCGCGGAGATGAACCAGAGACTCAAGCCTTGCTCCTGATTCAGGTAGAGGTCCAGCAGCCAGCCGGTAAAGGAGTGTGTCTGACTCACGGCGCCTCTTCAAAGTCGGTATACGCGCAGGCAGCCTCGATTTCTGCCACTTGCAGTTCATGCTCCTTTTGTTGGGGCGGGGGAGCTTCCACTTGCTGTCTTTCAGAAGAAATTTCCAGGTAGTTGTTAATCAGCTTGAGAAAAACGTCTTCTTCCTCCAGGCGTGCCTGGTCTTTAAGCTCATCCCGATTGTACAGTTTGCGCTGGGTGTCTTTGAGCTGCTTGTAGACCTCCAGCAGGATGGCGATCAGGTACATATCGAGCGGGTAAAGGTTGGAAGCGTAAGAGGCTTCAGCCAGGTGAAGGCGTGACATTACCAGCAATTCATCCAGCAGGACCTGGTCATCTTTGCGCAGAGCGCGTTTGAAACGATTGAGCGCGGCTTCTTCCTCTTGCCAGGTTTGAGTGATAGATGCAATGGTTCTTCCCATGATTACCTCACTTAAAACAGAGCCAGCTGCCGCTCCTGATCAGCGGGAAGGGGCAGCGGCTCTTCCCAACAGATGTCAGCGCTGATTTTGAGCTGTTCCATCAAAACGCCGCGGTTTTCAGCAATGGCGGGGATTGGGCGTGTGCTGATCACCACCGGCGCAAAGTGGCTCATGCTTTCTAAAATGTCCAGACTGTGCTTGAGCAGGCGCTGGCTGTCTTTAAGTTCTACATCCTCATCTAAAAAGGTTGCCAGCAAGTCCAGCAGTACCAAGGGTTCGCGGGGCGGGTTGTTGGCAGTTGCCCGGATCATCGCCAAAACCTGGTAGCAGGTGAACGCGCGGGAAAGGCGGATGTGGTTCATTACGCTGACCGGGTCTGACGTGTAGGGGCGGATCAGTTTGGCGACTGCGTACATGTTAGAGCGATTGCCGCAATCCAGCACGGTGACCGTCTGTCTCAGTGCCAGGGCGGAGATAAGCTGCAGCATGCGATTCGAGAGCGCGTGTGTGCCGATAGCAAGAAAACGCTTGGGCGGCAGCGGCATTTTGAAGAGAGTCAGTGAGTCAGAGCGATCGTGTTCCATCATGCCCTAATTATATAGAACACTTGTTCTAATGTCAAGAATTGTGTCAATTCAGAGCAAAAGTCTACTACTGTCTGCTCAGGACAGGGGAGTGAATTGTCAATCGGTCAGAAAAGGAAATTTCTGAAGGTAAGAGAGCCGATTCTATGGGATAATGAGGGCAGACAATCCGGTCTGGGAGGCAGTGAATGAGCTTGCCATGGTTTAGATTGCGCTTGTTTCTGTCAATACCTCACCCCAGATCTTGAATGAAAGGGAAGCATTTATGAATGCAAAAGTCGTCATTGCCGGGTCGTGTCGTACTGCGATAGGAAAGATGAGCGGCATGCTATCAACCGTTCCTGTAGCGAAGCTCGGCGAAGTTGTCATCCGGGAAGCTATCCGCCGAGCAGGTATTCAGCCAACTGATGTAGATATGGTGTACATGGGCTGTGTTCTGCAGGCTGCTCAAGGGCAAAACGTTACCCGCCAGGCAGCTGTAAATGCTGGTATTCCTGTCGAATCCCCAGCTATTACCATCAACGTTGTCTGCGGTTCCGGTCTTGAGGCAGTCAACATGGCAGCCAGGATGGTTTTGCTTGGTGAAGCCGACGTGGTGGTTGCCGGCGGCATGGAGAACATGTCGGCGGCACCTTATGCGCTTCCACAGGCGCGAGCTGGCTACCGCCTTGGCGATGGAAAGCTGGTCGACACCATGGTAAATGATGGTCTGACAGACGCTTTCAGTCAGCTGCATATGGGCATCACAGCAGAAAACATCGCGGAGCAATGGAACCTTACCCGCGAGGAAATGGATAAGTTTTCAGCCGCCTCGCAGCAAAAGGCTGCCAGGGCTCAGGCTGAGGGCAAATTTGTTGACGAGATCGTCCCCGTGCAGGTGCGCGTCAAGCGGGATGTCGTCAATTTCGTTGAAGATGAGGGTATTCGCGGGGATACAACCTCAGAAGGACTGGCAAAGCTAAGACCCGCCTTCAAACCCGATGGGGTGGTGACTGCTGGAAATTCTTCCACAATCAATGATGGTGCGGCAGCCGTGGTGGTCATGAGCGAGCAGAAAGCCCGCGAGTTAGGGGTGACCCCTGAGGCTTACTGGCTTGCAAGCGCCCTGGAAGGTGTTGATCCTTCTGTTATGGGCATGGGCCCTGTGCCTGCGACCAGAAAACTGCTGGAAAAAACCGGCAAAACTATGGAAGATTTTGATGTTATTGAAGCCAACGAGGCTTTTGCAGCCCAATCTATCGCCGTAATAAACGAGTTGGGGATTGATACTGAGAAGTTGAATGTCAATGGCGGCGCGATCGCGTTGGGGCATCCTATTGGAGCCTCTGGCTGCCGTATTTTGGTTTCTCTGATTCACGAAATGAAACGACAACCTGATGCCAGATTGGGTCTGGCCACTCTCTGTATCGGAGGCGGCATGGGCTGCGCCACTGCTATTGCAAAACCGGAGGCTGGAATATGACTTACATTCAATATGAAATAAATGACGCTGTAGGAGTGATTACCATCAACCGACCCGAAGCCTTGAATGCGCTCAATAGTGATGTGCTGGCAGAATTGGATCAGGTTCTCGATCGAGTCGATCCAGATATCGTTCGATGTCTGGTCATTACTGGCGCGGGAGAAAAAGCCTTTGTCGCCGGCGCGGATGTGGCTGAAATGAGTGGCATGGACGCAGCTGAGGCCAGGAGTTTTGGCCAAATCGGCAATGCCTTATTCAGCAGAATTGCAAAATTTCCGCTGCCGGTGATTGCTGCCATCAATGGCTACGCTCTGGGCGGTGGCAATGAACTGGCGTTAAGCTGCGATGTACGCATTTGCAGCCAGAACGCCATATTCGGTCAGCCTGAAGCAGGGCTGGGCATCACCCCTGGGTTTGGGGGCACTCAACGCCTTGCCCGCGTGATTGGATCAACTTCAAAAGCGAAGGAAATTCTCTTCACTTGCCGCAACATCAAAGCCGATGAAGCTCTGCAGATTGGTCTGGTGAGCGCTGTTTTCCCAACAGAGAGCTTAATGCAAGAAGCGATGAAAATGGCAACCCGCATTGCCAGCCATGCCCCGATTGCCATTCAAAAC